>JANPNB010000113.1:0-14784 GCA_031427275.1 Alphaproteobacteria bacterium
CTGCTGCCGATTATGATCTTCCATCAGATCCAGTTGATGGCCTGCGCGGTGATCGCTCAGCACTACGCCAACCGAGAACCCAGTCCAGAAACGCCTCTAGAGTATTGAAATGTCTACAAATACTAAGCCTCTAGAGGGCCAGATTGCCCTCGTCACCGGAGCCTCTCGCGGTATCGGCCGAGCCTCGGCCTTGGCCCTCGCAGCGGCTGGCGCGCACATCATCGCGACCGCCCGGACACAAGGCGGCCTCGAAGAGCTCGACGACGAAATCCTGCGCCTGACCGGCTCGCACGCAACCCTCGTCCCCCTCGATCTCGCCGAACCCGACGGCCTAGATCACCTAGGATTGGCGATCCACAAGCGGTTTGGACATCTCGACCTCCTGGTCCATTGCGGCGCCATCCTGGGACCCATAACCCCTGTGAGCCACATTGACCTCAAGGCATGGGACAATGTCATGGCGATCAACGCGACGGCGACCTTCCGCCTCATCAGGTCAACCGAACCCCTACTCAAGGCCGCCGCTAAGGGCCGGGCCCTGTTTCTGACCTCTGGCCGCGTAGTCCGACCCAAAGCCTTCTGGGGACCCTACGGCACCTCAAAGGCCGCAATGGAGCACATCGTCCGGACCTGGGCCGATGAAATGGAGAACACGAGCGTCCGTGCAGCCCTAGTCGACCCCAATCAAATGCGAACCAAAATGCGCGCCGAGGCCATGCCTGGCGAAGACCCCATGACCGTGCCTGACCCGTCCGAGATCGGCCCACTCATCGTCGAGCTTGCGCAGGCCGAGCTGGGCTTGCCGACCACTAGCGTCTTGTTTTCGGACTGGAAGCTAGCGTCCGCATCGCCCGCTTCGGCTTGACCCCTGAGCGCGCCATCTTCTGAGCCCGGCCCTTGGGTGCGCCGGTCGGCTTGGCCTTGGCGACATAGGCCTTACGGGGCTTAGCCGCAGCACCCGCCTTGGCCTTGGCTGCAGCTGCGGCCTTGACCTTGGTGGTCAGCCCAGTCTTGGCCTTGTTGCGATTAGGTCTGGGCTTGTCGACTGCAACCCCGCTCTTGGCCTCACCCTCAGCAAACGGGTTCTTATTGGACTTGACGGTCAGGCGCATCGGCACGCCTGGCAGATCAAAGCTTTCGCGAAGCGAGTGAATCAAATAGCGCCGATAATGGTCAGGCAGTTGGTCCGCACGACTGGCGAACATCACAAAGGTCGGTGGACGGGCTTTGGTCTGGGCCATGTATTTCGGCTTAACGCGACGGCCACCCACGGCCGGCGGCGGGTGACGCTGAATGGCCATGGCCAGCCAATCGTTCAGATCACGCGTCTTGACCTTGGTCGACCAGTCAGCATGAACCTTCAAGACCGTTGGCATCAAACGCTCAAGCCCCTTGCCCGTCTCGGCTGAGAGCGCGACGACCGGCGATCCGCGCAGTTGCGGCAGGAGCCGTGATGCCTCTTCATTGAACTCAGCCAGCTTGGCGTGAGGGTCTTCGACCAAATCCCATTTCGCCAGACAGAAGACCAGACCCCGGCCCTCGCGCTCGACCAGATCGGCGATTTGTAGATCCTGGATCTCGAAGGGATGGGTCGCATCCATCACCAAAATGACCACCTCGGCAAAGGTAATCGCTCGAATCGAGTCTGCGGTTGAGAGCTTTTCAAGCTTCTCTTGCACCCGCGCTTTGCGACGAAGGCCCGCCGTGTCGACCAACCTGATGGCCTGCCCATCCCATTCCCAATCCACGGGGATAGCGTCACGCGTGATCCCAGCTTCTGGGCCTGTCAGCAGCCGGTCCTCACCAATCAACCCGTTGATTAGCGTTGATTTGCCCGCATTTGGTCGACCGACAATGGCGATCTTGATCGGGTTAGCCGCGAGTTCGCCATCGATCAGTTCATGCTCATCAGACAACCCAACAAGCGCCTGGTAGAGATCAGCCATCCCCTCGCCATGCTCTGCCGAGATGGCCAGGGGTTCACCCAAGCCCAGCCGGAACGACTCGTTGACCCCGTCATCGCCTCGCTTACCCTCCGCCTTGTTGGCAGCCAGGACGACAGGCTTGTCGGATCGACGCAGGATTTCGGCAAACACCTCGTCCATCGGCGTGATGCCTTCGCGCGCATCAACGACAAACAGAGCCACATCGCACTCGAGGATCGCCAGCTCAGTTTGAGCCCTCATCCGGGCTTCCAGACTGTCGTCGGTCACATCCTCGAAACCTGCGGTGTCGATCAGTTCGAGTTCAAGGTCACCAATCGAACCCGTGCCATAGCGCCGATCACGGGTGACGCCTGGCCGATCATCGACAATGGCGAGCTTCTTCCCCGCAAGACGGTTAAAGAGCGTCGACTTTCCAACATTGGGTCGTCCGACAATCGCAAGCCGCAGGGGCATTGGCGGGTCCTCAGATCCAGCTATCGCAACGCAATGAGTTGAGCCTCATCGGTGGCGATATAGAGCGTTCCGTTCAACGCGATCGGACCAATCAAGACGGCTTGGCCAAGCTGCAAACTTTTCTCTACAATGCCAGTCTTGGCGTTCACAGCAACCAGCTCACCGGCATCAGATGCCGTAATGATCTTGCCGTTGGCGAGGATGGGGCTCGACCAGATCGGTTTAGAGCGCGCCTGTTTTGCGCCACGACCCAGCTTGGTGATGAAATCAGCGCGGCCCTTTTTCAATCGTCCCTCGCCCAAATCTCGGACCCAATAAATCTGGCCGGTCTCGCGCGAAACGCAATAGATCTTGCCGCTCTTGTCGATCACATAGACCACGTCACCCGCAGGCCACGGCGTGGTGATGCCGGTAATGGGCAACGTCCACCGCGCCTGGCCTGTTCGAAGGTCAGTCGCCGCAAACACACCGGAATGACTGACGGCAAACACGTCACCCTGATAGATGACCGGCCTGCCGGGGATGTCGCGTATTTCTGACAGAGCGTTGGTTCGGCTGGCCCGAGACAATGCCTCATTCCACAGGTCATTGCCGTTGGCGCTGCGAAGGGCAACCAACTCGCCAGATCCGAACGAGGCGACGACCGTGTCACCGGAAACCGCGGGACTTGAAGCCCCAAGAATTCGTGATGACTCAGACAGCGCCTGATAGGTCCAACCATCTGCCCCCGTGGTCGCGTCAAACGTCAGCAGCGTGTTGTCGATGGCCACAACAAACACCCGGCCGCCAGACACCGTGGGTGCAGCGTGAAGGGGTTGCTCGGTGGCTGTTTTCCAAACCACTGCGCCGGAGTCAGCATTCAAACTGGCGACAAAGCGGTATCCGGATGAGACCACCAATTTGCCGTCCGCCAGCGCCAACCCGCCGCCGAATGCATCCCTGTCGCGTTTACTCTTTGGCCGCAGATCAACCTTCCAAATCACCGCTCCCGATTGCGCATCATGGGCTGAGACGCTGGCTTGGCCATCCATGACGAAGACTTTGCCGTTCGCGGCAACTGGCGGCGCGGTGACATGTGCATTCTGGCCTGACTTTTGACCAAAGCCGCGTTTCCAAGCGACGCTCAGGCTGCCGCCAGCTTCAAGGTTTTCCATCGACTGCTCGGCGTTTCCACCGGGCAGCGACCATTGGGTCGCGGGCTTGGCCTCAGGCAGGAAAAAGTCTGCACCCTTTAGACCCTCGGCGGGCTCCACCTTCTCGTCTAGGGCGACGATCGCGATACGTTTGCCCTCGGAGGCAACTTCGACCGGATCCTTAGAGTCGCGGTTGAACGGGTTAAACCGGTTCAGGGTCGAACACCCGCCAACGGTGCTGACCACCATTAAGGCGGCAATTAATATTCCAATTGAGCGAGCGGAGGTCATTGAGCGTTCGGCACTATGGGTTGGCCCGGCGCAAACCCGGCGGGTGGATCGGTGGGCACAAGTTGCACCGGAGGCGGCAGGGCTAAAGCAGATTTTACGACTGCTGGCACAAGCTTCGCAGACCCTGAATCAATCAGGGCGATCGCGGCTTGGGCCCGCTCTCGCGCTCCCTGCTGGGCATCGGCGACCAGCGAGATGACAACGAAATCGCCCCTGGCACCGGCTGCGTCGCCGGCCATCAATTTTGCAAAAGCCAGCGCCTCTCGAGCCTCAGCGCGATAGGGGCGACCCTCTTTTAGCAGGGGGTCCAGGCGGGCTTGAATATCCTTCAAGGAAGTTGTGTCCAAAAGCGCATAGACGGCCTTCAGCCGAGCGGCGTCCCCAATCAAAGGATCAGGCGCAGCGGCGGCAGAGGCATCAAATAGTTTGACCGCAGCTGGCACGTCACCAGCGGTGAGGCGCAGGCCACCCAGATGCTGAAGCGATAACGACTTATAGACTTTCGAAGGCGACTTAGAGATCTCAGTCCAAAGCGAATCTGCCTCGGAAGCCTGACCCTGCTCGAAGGCCTCCAGGGCTTGGGCGTAGGCTTGAGAAGCTTGCGCCGAGGTTTTGGCTCGATAATTATCAAGGGCCCAAACGGCGAGCGCTATCGCAATCGCAACGGCGAACGCGCCAGCGGCCCAAGGCAGAGCCCTAAGGGCCAAGGCCTTATAGCGTTCGGTACGAAGCTGCTCTTCGACCTCCTCAAAAACATCAGCCACTTAGGATAACTCCGCTCGAACGGCGCATAGGGTAAGAGCGGCGGAACCTATAGCGCTGAGGTGTTCGCTGCAACGGCTGGGGTCTCAAACCCTGATAAAGATGATCTGTGCGAGAAGCATGGCCGAACCATGGCATCCAGGCAGGCTGCGAGGTCAGGTCATTTCAAGCTTATTGCGGGGAGGGATCGGGAAATAGACCTCGCCTTTTCCGGGAAAGCGACGATTGCGGACATCGTCGGCGAACTCCGCGACGCTACGAACAATCAAACCTCTCTGATCGCCATAAATCCGCACGAACTTGGGCACCCACTCGAACATGCCGATCATGTCGTCGGTCACCAAGATCTGGCCATCGCAGGCCGATGAAGCCCCAATACCGATCGTTGGAATGGCGACGGCCTCTGTTATCCGCTTGGCAACCGCTTCAGCAGTACCTTCGATGACGATCGCGAACGCCCCGGCTTCAGCAATGGCCTGAGCTTCAGCGGCGATCACGTCGCCTTCGGTTTTGCATTTGCCTTTGGCCCGAAAACCACCGTCAACCATCACGGCCTGCGGTCTCAATCCCACGTGCCCCATGACGGGTATTCCGCGCGCCACCAGATAGGCAATCGTCTGAGCGATACCTAAACCGCCCTCAACCTTGATCGCCTGCGCACCGGTTTCTTTCATCACCCGCGCCGCATTGGCAAAAGCAACCTCCGGCGATCCCTCATAGGAACCGAAAGGCATATCAACCACCACCATGGCCCTCTTGGAACCGCGCATCACCGCTTGGGCATGGAGGATCATCATCTCCAGGGTCACACTGAGCGTATTGGCCATGCCGTGGACCACCATGCCCACCGAGTCGCCGACGAGCAGCAGATCACAATGCTCGTCCAACAAGGCCGCCATTGGGGCGGAATAAGCCGTCAGGCAGACGATTGGGGTCCCGCCCTTGCGCGCAGAGATATCCGGCGCGGCGAGCCGCCGCGTCGACTGAGAGCTATGCGCCGACATGTCTTAGATCTCCTCGATGACTCGCGTCAGTACAAAGCCCAAAGCCACAACGGCCAAACCGCCTGCAAGCCACACCAGCAGTGTGTCCGATTGCATAAGGGCTAAGATATTCAGGCTGGGCTTTAACTGGGCTATACTTGCCGAAAGGAGTTTCGCTGAGCCATCCGAGGCGTCTTCGACCCGACCGACAAGATTGGAAACCAACAGTTGGCTGGTGCCGAACACCCCGCCGACGACACCTGCGGTGCCGATCATCCAGCGGCGCATCATCCATCCGCGGTCCAGACGACCCTCAACCGCAGTCGCGAAAGCATCGGAGTCGGAGAACGACGGTGTGTCCGCGAACATCCGCTCCAACCTTCGCTCGAATTCGAGCTCAGCCATGGACCACGCCCCCCTTCGCTGGGACATCAGTGACCGACGCCAATCGGATCCTGAGCTTCTCCAAACCACGTTTGACATGTGACTTAACTGTCCCAAGCGGCAGATTTAAGGCCTCGGCGGCCTCTACGTGTGACAATCCCGCTCCATAACACATTCCAACACTCAATCGTTCCGGCAGAGTCAGCGCGTTCAGTGCTGCATCCAAATCGATCTTGCCAACCGCCAGGCTCTCAACGCCACCGGCCGACACCTCGAGTTCTGCAGTCTCCGCGCTTATAGCGGCAAGCCGTTTGGACCTTTGAAGTCGCCGCAGGTATTGGCGAACTGCGATACGTTTCACCCACCCTGCAAAGGTACCCTCACCTCGATAATCAGCGATGTTCTCAAACGCAGCCAGAAAGGCATCTTGGGCGACATCATCGGCTTCGGGGTTGGCAGCACCCATACGCCGGACAAGGCCGCGCACGGCTGATCCGTGGCGACGGACCAACTCCCCAAAGGCACCACGATCTCCCGCGCCCGCCAAACCCGCGAGTTCGACGTCATGCAGGTTCGTATGGCGCATGCTCTTTCCGCCGGACATGGGCTTTCCCCCGATCGGACCTAGACGTCTTTGCCGCGCGCCAAAAAGGAAATGATGATGAAGGCCAGTCCAATGAAACCTGGGAATGCAGCAACGCCCAGCAACGGGTAGGTGGCGTCAGGTTCATCAAAACTCAACGCGATGCCGAGGGCGGCGATGCCGACAGCGACACCCACCCAAATGATGCCAACGCGAAGATCTCGCTGCGGAGACGGCTTTGGTCGCACCTTGACGTCAGAGGTCAAGGCTTCAATGACCTCTGGTGGTAACGGCTGACCCTTGTCAATCGCTGCCCGCAACGTCTCTTGTAGACGCTGACGCTCCAAACTTTTGAAATAAACCGGGACGATGGCCAAAGCCGCAATGGTCCCAAAAATGATCGCGACGATCACAACAGATTGCATGGATGTCTCTCCTGGGTTTGAGCGGGCAAGGCCCGTCTATGCGCTTAAGAGGCCCCGCGCACCCTGCCCGGATGCAAAAGCGACTATGAAATCTTCTTCACATTCGATAGCTGAACCTTGGCCGTGACGTCAGGGCGATAATCGAAACCGCAACAACCACCCATACCGCACCCGGTGCCAAGCCGCGCGCCATTAAGCCAAGTGTCGAATGGACCACGGGCCACATCAACCATAACAGGCCCGCACCGCCCAGACTCACCGCCGACAGGCCCGCCACTTCTCGAAAAAA
Organism: Alphaproteobacteria bacterium; assembly: GCA_031427275.1. GTDB lineage: Bacteria > Pseudomonadota > Alphaproteobacteria > Caulobacterales > Caulobacteraceae > Phenylobacterium. Next base: position 7,250 of record JANPNB010000113.1, read on the forward strand.
TGCCCGGCGCGCGACGATTTCCAAGACTTCGGCTTGAAACGCCGCGTCTCGTGCCAAAGGCAGTTCTGACGCAAAATAGGCAGATAGACGCGCATCGTGACTAGTCATTTGAAGATCCCAGAGATGCCAACAAAGCCTGTCGCCCTCGCAGGACATGCGACTTAACGGTTCCGAGCGGCATGCCCAAAGCCTCTGCGGCCTCAGAGTGGCTAAAATCAGCGGCCAGGCAGAGCGCCACGCAGGCGCGTTGTTCCGGAGGGAGTTGGCTCATGGCATTATCTAACGCCATGCGATCCTCTTGCCCAGACGCAGCCGGCTTGATGTCGGCTTCGTCATACTGAGCCTCGCGTAGCCGAGCCCTTCGATCTGAGCGCAGGGCCGTCAAGAATTTGCGATACCCGATCCCACACAGCCAGGCCCGCAGGCTTGAGCCCGACCTAAGTCGGTCGATTTGCTCCCAAGCCGCCAAAAAGGTTTCCTGAGCCAGGTCATCAGCCAACGCCCAGTCCCGACACGACCGTCGCAGGAACCCCCGCAGAGCTTGCTGATGCCGCTCCACAATGCGCGAAAAGGCATCCGATGACCCACCCGCTGCCGCACGAACGAGGGACGCGTCACTCCAGAGCAACGAGGGATGGCGGACATCACCCACCATCGCCGACACCCACCAGGGGCCATCGCCGACCGTTGCACCGCCATCAAGGGCAAGCTGCGGCAACATCACTTTTTGCGGAAGGTGGTGGAGAGCATCACAAAGGCGAGATTAGCGCCAGCGATACAGGTCAATAGGATCGCGACGAACCGAAACGGGCCTTCCGTACCTGGGATTAGCCCCTGAATGGACGCGACCCAGAACGCACCAGCTACCGCGCCGGTGGTAATCGCTGAGCGCATCTCCCAGTAGGGGCCGCGACGATAGTAACGACGGTAGCGACGCCCCCCGCGCCGACCGCGATAGTCCTCATCATCCTCTTCCGGGTCCTCTTGCACCTGTCGCACAAGTTCCGGCGGCGGCTCCTTACCTTGGGCGGCATAGGTCTTCATCAAATCCATAGCGTCTCGGCTGCGCTGATAGCTGAGCCACCGGTCCCAAGCCCCAAACACAAAGAACGCCAGCGGAAAAATCATCCACCAATAGCTCGTCCAAAAATAGGTCATGTGCCTGCTCCAACCTGTCATGACAAAAGCTCTTGCCCTGTCCTTCACCTCATAGTCGCCACCGATCAGGCCACTGGATGCAAGCCTGGCGAAAGAATTTACTAGGCCTGAAAGGTCTCAGCATAGCGCTCCGGCTTGAAGCCGACGATCAGCTGGCCGTCGATATCCAATACCGGCCGCTTTATCATAGAAGGCTGGCCCAACATCAGAGCGACTGCCTTATCCTGGGTTAGATCGGCCCGATCAGCGTCTGGCAGCTTGCGAAAAGTCGTTCCGGCACGATTGAGCAAGACGTCCCAGCCAACCAATTGCGCCCAGCGCTCAAGCGTGGCGCGGTCAATGCCGTCGGTCTTGTAGTCGTGGAACCGATACGCGACCCCGTGCTGATCCAGCCAGGTTCGCGCCTTCTTCATCGTGTCACAGGCCTTGATGCCGCAAATGGTGACCATCACGATTCCGATTCCGTTGATTCAAAGCCAGCTTGTGCAGCGCTCAACTGCAAAGAACACACTCTTGGTCGAGATGCTCCCTTTCGGTCACCCGATGACACCTAATTTGGACCCGGTACAGACAGGGCTTCCCGTCCCGCGCATTCTAGACGTATGACCCGCTTGTCGGCACGCCTAGCAAGGCGCATCCGGGCTCGGTGGAGGAGAATTAAGTCTATGCCGATAACTGACATCGACACCCTCTCTGCCGAAACGGCGCAAGCTGCACAGCGGCTGACGCTCCGGCGGCCCGATGATTGGCATGTCCACCTTCGCGACGGCACCATGCTCGCCTCCGTCGTCAACTACACGGCCAGGCAGTTCGCGCGCGCCATTGTCATGCCAAATCTGAGCCCGCCGATCACGACCGTCGCCGCCGCGAAGGCCTATCGAGGGCGCATTCTGGCCGCTCTTGAACCTGGGTTGATCTTCGAACCGTTGATGACCTGCTACCTCACCGATGGCACGGATGTCGGCGAAGTTGAGCGCGGTTTCGCGCAAGGCGTGTTCACGGCTTGCAAACTCTATCCTGCCCACGCCACCACCAACTCCGATCATGGCGTCACCGACATCGCCAAGATCCACAATGTGCTGGAGGCCATGCAGAGGATCGGCATGCCCCTGCTGATCCATGGCGAGGTTACGGAGCGCCACATCGACATTTTCGACCGAGAGGCTGTCTTTATTGACCGCATTCTCAGCCAGCTGATCGCGGATTTTCCGGCGCTCAAAGTGGTGTTCGAACATATCACCACGGCTGAAGCGGTGGCCTTCGTCGAGGCTGGTGGCCCAAATCTGGCGGCGACCATTACGCCGCATCATCTGGCGATCAATCGCAACGCCATGTTCGAGGGTGGCATCCGCCCGCACTTCTACTGCTTGCCGATCGCCAAGCGCCAGACCCATCAGATCGCCTTGCGAAGAGCGGCAACCTCTGGCTCCGCCAAATTCTTCCTGGGTACGGACTCCGCACCGCACGCTGTCGGCGACAAGGAATCGGCCTGCGGGTGTGCCGGCATCTTCAACGCGCCCTTCGCCCTAGAGAGCTATGCGAAGGTGTTTGAGGAAGAAGGCGCGCTCGACCGGCTGGAAGCCTTCGCCTCCGAGATCGGCCCGCGCTTCTATGGTCTCCCACTCAATGAGAGCTACGTTGCATTGGAGCGGCGCGAAAATCTCGTCCCGGATAGGCTTAAACTCGATGGAGCAGACCTCGTGCCGTTCCACGCCGGTGAAGCCGTGCCTTGGACTTTCGTCGGGTAGGGCCCCCGGTGCCGCCGGGGGGCTAGGGGTCAGGCGGCGGCAGCATCTTCAAACCTACGTTTGCGCCCCGTCACTCCCACTCAATCGTCCCAGGTGGCTTACTGGTCACGTCATAGACCACGCGGTTGACCCCCCTCACCTCATTGATGATCCGGGTGGCGCAGCGGCCCAATACTTCCCAGGGGAACTCGAAGAAGTCGGCGGTCATACCGTCGGTCGAGGTCACCGCGCGCAGCGCCAGTACATCCTCATAGGTTCGCGCATCACCCATAACGCCGACGGTCTTCACCGGCAGCAACACCGCAAAGGCCTGCCATATCTTGTCATAGAGTCCGGCCTTGCGGATCTCATCGAGATAGATGGCGTCAGCCTGCTGAAGCACCGCGACCTTTTCACGGGTGATCTCTCCCGGGATGCGGATCGCCAGTCCAGGCCCCGGGAACGGATGTCGGCCAACAAAGGCCGGCGGCAGGCCCAGTTCAACCCCGAGCAGCCGCACCTCGTCCTTGAACAACTCACGCAGCGGCTCGACCAATTTCAGTTTCATATAGTCGGGTAAGCCCCCGACATTGTGATGACTTTTGATCACCGCAGATGGCCCGCCGCTGGCCGACACACTCTCGATTACGTCGGGATAGAGCGTCCCCTGCGCCAAGAAGGCCGCACCCTCAATCTTGGCCGACTCCTTGTCGAACACCTCGATGAACAGACGGCCAATGGTTTTGCGCTTGGTCTCGGGGTCGGAAACCCCGGCCAGCTCGCCGAGGAACAGGTCGCTAGCCTCCACGTGCACCAACGGGATGTTGTAGTGGTCCCTGAACATGGTCACCACCTGCTCGGCTTCATTGTGCCGGAGCAGACCAGTATCCACAAACACGCAGGTCAGTTGATCGCCAATCGCTTCATGGATCAGCACGGCGGCAACGGAGCTGTCCACGCCCCCCGACAACCCGCAGATCACCTTGCCCTCACCCACCTGAGCCCTGATCTTGGCCACCATCTCTTGGCGGAACGAGGCCATGGTCCAGTCGCCGCTCAGGCCCGCAATGCGATGGGTAAAGTTGCGCAGCATCTGCGCCCCGCGCGGGGTATGGGCCACCTCCGGGTGAAACTGGATGCCATAAAACCGCCGCGCCTCGTCGGCGATCACCGCATAGGGGCTACCCTGCGATGACGCCACCACCGCAAAGCCGTCCGGAATGGCGGTGATTTTGTCGCCGTGGCTCATCCAGACGGTTTCTAAGTCGCCGACCGAACCCAAACCGGCCAACAACGGACTCTCGCGCTCAATACGGATCTCCGCACGACCGAATTCGCGGGAGTGCCCACCCTCCACCTTGCCGCCCAGCTGGCTGCAAAGCGTCATTTCGCCGTAGCAAATCCCGAGCACCGGTACGCCAAGCTCGAAGATCCGCTGCGGTGCCGAGGGACTGGCCGCCTCATGCACGCTCGCGGGTCCGCCGGACAGGATCACCGCCTTGGGCGCAAAGGCGTCCAGCATGGCATCGACCTTGTCGAAAGGGTGGATCTCGCAAAACACCCCACTCTCGCGCAGCCGTCGCGCGATCAACTGGGTGACCTGACTGCCGAAATCAACGATGAGCACGCGTTCGTGTGTAGGGGTCATACCAAGGTCCGAGGGTCGCGCTCCAAAACGGCGACAAAGAAGCCGTCCGTCCCGGCAGTGGCAGGGGTCAGTCGCAGATAGCCTTCCGGCGTCAGGTGTTTCGCAAGGTCTGGCTCGAGGGACGCTAGCTTGACCGAGAAGCCGGGCGTCCGATCCAGAAATGCCGTGACCCGGTCCTCGTCCTCCTCTGGCAAGACCGAGCAGGTCACATAGATCATCCGCCCCCCGGCCTTCACAAAGACCGCGCCCTGATCCAGCACCTTGTCCTGATCGGCCATGCGCTGCGCCAGCAATTGCGGGGTCAGCCGCCACTTGGTGTCAGGATGCCGCCGCCAAGCCCCCGAGCCTGAGCACGGCGCATCAATGAACACCACGTCCATCCGGTCTTCCAGACTCTTCAGCGGGTCGGCATGCACCGGTGAGCGAATTTGCAAATTCCGCACCCCCGCCCGGTCCGCCCGCCGGATCGTGTCGGCCAGGCGCCGCGCCTCACTGTCATAGGCATAGATCTGGCCAGTATTGCCCATGGCCGCCGCCAGGGCCAAGGTCTTGCCCCCGCCCCCAGCGCAATAGTCCAACACCTGCAAACCCTTGATCTCACCCGCGCAGGACGCGGCAATCTGCGAGCCCAAGTCCTGCACCTCAAACCAGCCCTTGGAAAACGCCGGAATAGTCTCCACCGATCCGGCCCGATCACTCGCCGCCGGGGCCGCAATGCGGAACGCAGTCTCCAAAATACCGGCAGGTTCTACATTCAGTGGCACCAGAGCCTTGGCCCCCTTGCCAACACTGGCCTTGATCAGATTGACCCGCAGATCGACCGGCGCGCGCTCGGACAGCGCCGCGCCCTCGGCACCTACCGTCTCGCCAAACGCCCGCTCCAGCGAGGTCGCCAGCCAGTCCGGATAATCGCCCTGCACCGCCAAGGGCGCTTCAGCCAAAGCGCGCGGCGCCTTCAACGACGCAACCTCAACCTCGGTCAGCACGCCATTGCCATGCACCTCGTCGCTGGCGGCTTCACCCACCCGCTCAATCGACCAGTCCCAGAACTGGACCAGCGCCGCCAAACAACCAGCACGCGGGCTCTCATCACCCATTGCCCAACCCAGCGAACGCCTGCGCCGCAGCACGTCCAGTACCAATCCGGAAATCCAGGCGCGGTCCTTAGACCCCGCATAGCGCGCACTCTCGCCCCAGCCCTTGAGCGCCATCTTCACCGGCCGGTGGCGGGTCTCAATGTCGGTCAGAACCTCAATGGCCGCCGATAGCCTGCCGCCGTCACGCAAAATGTCGCCTCATAGGAAGATGGCCGCAACCACCATCACGGTGCCCGCAAAGGCGACGAACCAGACAATCGTCCGCGTCCAGGGGATCGAGATGAGGTAGGCCACCGGATAGACCGCACGCCCCACCACATAGAGCGCCGAACCCCAGATCGTCAGGTCGCCCAGCTTGGCCGTCAGATAGGCGACAATCACCGCCGCCGCATGCAGCGGAAAAGTCTCCAGGAAATTGCGATAGCCCCGCGCCAACCGCGCCGCACCACCAGTCAGCGGCAAGGGCTCATCATGCGGTCCACGGCCATATTCCAGACCCTGTTGGCCTCGCGCCGCCGCTGTGGCCCAGATCAACTGGATCAGGCCAACAATGACCGCCAGTCCCAGCAACAGCAGTTCAGGTTTCGGGGTCATACCGGGCTCGTATAGTTTGGGGCTTCACGGGTCATCATCACATCGTGGACATGGCTCTCGCGCAGGCCAGCACCAGTAATCCGGATGAACCGCGCCTTGTCCTGGAAGCTCGCCAAGTCGCTGGCCCCCACATAACCCATAGCCGCCCGCAGACCACCAACCATCTGGTGCAAGATCGCGCTGATCGGGCCCTTATAGGCCACCTGTCCCTCAATGCCCTCCGGCACCAGCTTCATGGCCGAGACTTCCTTCTGGAAATACCGATCCGCTGAGCCATTGGCCGTCGACATCGCCCCCAGCGACCCCATCCCGCGATAGGCCTTGTAGGATCGACCTTGATAGAGGAACACCTCGCCAGGAGCCTCATCGGTGCCCGCAAAAGCCGAACCCATCATGGCCACCGACGCCCCCATGGCGATGGCTTTGGCCAGGTCACCTGAATACTTGATCCCACCGTCGGCGATCACCGGAACGCCCGTGCCCTTGGCGGCACGCACGGCGTCGGCAATGGCGGTCAGTTGCGGCACGCCCACGCCAGCCACGATCCGCGTGGTACAGATCGAGCCAGGCCCGATCCCCACCTTCACGGCATCTGCACCCGCGTCAATCAGCGCCCGCGCGCCATCATAGGTGGCGATGTTACCCGCAATAATCTGCACCCGATTGGCCTCGCGACGCAGGCGCATCACCGCCTTGGCCACATCGGAATTATGCCCATGGGCGGTGTCGATCACCACCACATCAACCCCAGCATCCACCAGCGCCATCGACCGCTCAAACCCACCGTCGCCGACGGTCGAGGCCGCGCCGACCAGCAACCGCCCCTGGCTATCCTTGGCCGCGATGGGGTGCGCCTGCGCCTTCTCCATATCCTTGACTGTGATCAGCCCGACCGCCCGATAGGCCTCGTCCACCACGATCAACCGCTCGATCTTGTGCCGCCGCAACAGGTCCCGCGCCTCGGCCTGGGTGCAGCCTTCGCGCACCGTGATCAGGTTCTCGCTGGTCATCAGCGTCCGCGCCGGAGCCTCCGACGACACCTCAAAGCGCATATCGCGGTTGGTCAGAATCCCAACCAGCTTCCCCGTCCCCGGCTCCACCACCGGGAACCCGGAAATCTTGCGCCGCGCCTTGATCGCCAACACTTCACTGAGTGGCGTATCGGGATTGATGGTCAGCGGATTGATCACCATCCCGCTCTCATAGCGTTTGACCTCGCGGACCTGATCGGCCTGCTCCTCCACGCTCAGATTGCGGTGCAGAATGCCCATACCGCCCGACTGCGCCATGGCGATGGCCAGCCGACTGTCG
>JANPNB010000114.1:0-7161 GCA_031427275.1 Alphaproteobacteria bacterium
ACCAAAGCTTCGCCGCTATGATCTACATCTCCGCCGCCGTCATCAATTCCAGATGAATCTCAACAGGCCCTAGTTCGTCGGGGGCGCTTAGCGTCTTTCTGTGGCCGAGCGATCATTGCAGCGGTGACGTTGCTCTTCCATCCCTTTGCGACCTTGGCCTATGGGGGTCTGATCCTGGCCATGGTCATCGGCCGCGAGTTACCCGATCTGAGATCGCCTCGTGTGTTTGTCGGAAAACTGGTGGGGACGATAACTGCCGCCCTGCCAATCGCCTTGCCCGTCGCCCTGCTTCTGGCGCTATCACCGCAATCACCGCTCGAAATCGCTCCGGGTCGGACGCTGTTTGGCTGGTCGCCGTTCTCAGTACCCGGCAAGATCGGCGACCTCCTGACCGCCTATCGCGCCTATGTGCCTTGGTTTGATGGTATGGTCGCCTTGATCACCTTGGCGATAGCGGGTCTTGCGATCAGCCTTCGGCGATGTTCGGTTCATACAGGACTGTTGCTGGCGGGCCTGGCATTCGGAGCCCTGGCCTTGTTGATGCCGGCGCGGATCGGCGATGCCTACTGGGTCGAGACCCGCTTGCCGGTCTTTGCGACCTTCATCCTGCTGGCGTCTATCCGTCCTGAGTTCGCCCTGACGGGGCGACGCCTTGCCGGGGTTGCGGCTTTGTTGCTGACTCTGGGCCTGATACGTACTGCACTGGTCAGTGCGGCATGGCTTCGCGGACAGCAGGATATCGTGTCTGTCCAACGGGCCATGAGTGAGGTTGCGCCTGGCGCATCTGTTTTGCCAATTACAAATGGTCTGCAGAAAGGCGAGTTGGGCGCTGCGCCCCTCGGTCGCTACTTTGCCGGCAACAATCCTGCCTTCTGGAGCTATCCGGCGCTCGCCGTCGTGGAGCGCAGAGCCTTCGTCCCGACCCTCTGGACGGTGCCAGGGCAGCACGCCCTGAGCGTCACAGGCGAGTGGCAGGCCATGAGCGGTGCTTTCGGTGGATTGCCGATCGCGGTGCGTGAGTTGGGCAATCGCGCTAACCCGCCAGCCAAGCAGTACCTCAGCTCTTGGCGAAGGTTTGACTATATCCTTCATCTCAACGCCGATATGGCGATCAGCGCGGAGAACCGGCTGCCTGAGCAGGGTCTTGAGTTGGTTTCCGACCAAGGTTTTGCGAGGCTCTATCGCATTGTTCCCGCCCCGGTGGTCCCTCGCTAAGACTTGAGGGTCGATTCCAGCGGCTCTTCGGCACAGATCGCGCTGTGCAGCTTGAAAGGGCGGCGAAAGCATCCACATAAGAGCACTGACAGACCGCCCATCATGGGGGACGGGACGCGCGACTCAGACACATCGTCTGGCGTAACGGCGGCCCGGTTGAGGTCAGGCCCTGCTTTCTCAAGGGGGCAGACCAGGAGTTGAAGTGAGATGACTGAGATTAAAACCCTGCCCGTCCTGCCGCTGCGGGACATCGTCGTATTTCCTCACCAGCCAGCCCCCTTGTTCGTGGGACGCGAAAAATCGGTGCGTGCGCTGGAAGAGGCGATGAAGACGCCTGGAAAACAGATCCTGTTGGCGACCCAACGCGACAAAGACGACGATGATCCTGCCCCCGAGGGCATCTATGATGTTGGTGTTGTCGCCAGCGTTCTACAACTGCTCAAGTTGCCAGATGGGACGGTCAAGGTGCTGGTCGAGGGCAAGGCCCGCGCCGGTATCGCGAAATACACCGACCAAAAAGATTTCTATGAGGCCGAGATCTCATATGTCTCCGAGGACGGTGCCGGTTCAGCAGAGGCTGAAGCTCTATCGCGTGCCGTGGTTGAGCAGTTCGAAGCCTATGTAAAACTGAACAAGAAGGTGCCCCCTGAGGCTTTGGCCTCCATGCCGCAAGTTGAAGCTCCAGGCGAATTGGCCGACCGAATTGCCAGCCATCTGGCTGTTAAGATCGCCGACAAACAGAGCTTGCTGGAAGTTTTCAATGTCGTGAAGCGGCTTGAGAGAGTCTATGCGCTGATGGAGGGCGAAATCAGCGTGATGCATACGGAAAAGAAGATCCGAAATCGCGTGAAGCGCCAAATGGAGAAGACGCAACGCGAATATTATCTGAATGAGCAGATGAAGGCCATTCAACGCGAGTTGGGCGAGCAGGACGATCAGCGCGATGAGCTGATGGATCTGGAAAAACGCATCAAGAAGACCAAGTTCTCGAAAGAGGCGAGGGCCAAGGCCGATAGCGAGCTGAAGAAGCTGCGCAATATGAGCCCGATGTCGGCGGAATCCACCGTCGTTCGGAACTATCTGGATTGGCTGTTGTCCATCCCGTGGGGTAAGGCCAAGACCAAGCCGATCGACCTGATCAAGGCCGAGGAAACCCTAGAACGCGATCACTATGGCCTGGAAAAGGTCAAAGAACGCATCCTGGAATACCTAGCCGTGCAGGCGCGGACCAATTCTCTGAAGGGCCCGATCTTGTGCCTGGTCGGACCTCCCGGCGTGGGCAAGACCTCGCTTGGTAAATCTATCGCTGAGGCGACAGGTCGGGAATTCGTGCGGGTTTCCCTGGGTGGGGTGCGCGATGAGGCGGAGATCCGTGGTCACCGCCGAACCTACATCGGCTCAATGCCTGGCAAAGTCATTCAGTCGATGAAGAAGGCCAAGTCGACCAACGCTTTCTTCCTGCTCGACGAAATCGACAAGATGGGCTCGGACTATCGCGGTGATCCCTCGTCGGCCTTGCTTGAGGTGTTGGACCCGGCTCAGAATTCGACCTTTGCCGACCACTATCTGGAGGTGGACTACGACTTGTCGCCGGTGATGTTCGTCACCACGGCCAACAGCCTGAACATGCCTCAGCCCCTGCTGGACCGGATGGAGATCATCCGCATCCCCGGCTACACCGAGGACGAGAAGGTCGAGATTGCCAAACGGCACCTGATGCCCAAACTGACCAAGGATCATGGGCTGACGCCGGTGGAATTCATTGTGCCGGACGACACCATCCGCGACCTGATCCGCTACTACACCCGCGAGGCTGGCGTGCGTTCCCTCGAGCGCGAGTTGGGTAATCTGGCGCGTAAGACGGTACGGGACATGGGCCGTGAAAAGGTTCTGACCATCACTGTCGATGACGAACGGTTGGCGAAGTATGCCGGGGTCAAGAAATACCGCTACGGCGAGACTGACGCTGAGGATCAGGTCGGGATCATCACCGGTCTGGCCTATACAGACTTTGGCGGCGACATCCTGACGATTGAGGCGGTCAAGATGCCCGGCAAGGGTCGCATGTCGATCACCGGCAATCTGAAAGACGTGATGAAAGAGTCCATTGCGGCGGCCAACTCCTATGTCCGGTCTCGTGCAACCCACTTCGGCATTGAGCCGCCGGTGTTTGAGAAAACCGACGTGCACATTCACGTGCCCGACGGCGCAACGCCCAAGGATGGCCCTTCAGCAGGTGCTGCCATGGCGACGGCCATCGTGTCGGTGCTGACGGGCATTGCGATCCGCAAAGAAATCGCCATGACCGGTGAGATCACCCTGCGCGGGCGCGTGACGGCGATTGGTGGCTTGAAGGAGAAGCTGTTGGCGGCGTTGAGATCCGGCGTGAAAACCGTTCTGATCCCGGAAGAGAACGTCAAGGATCTGGCCGATATTCCCGACAACGTCACCTCAGGTTTGGAAATTGTCCCGGTTTCGAACCTGGACCAGGTTCTGGCTCGAGCATTGGTCAAACCTCTGTTGCCGATCGAATGGTCGCCACCTGAGGTTCCAGTGGGTGCAATTGTTGCCACCGACGATCATGATGACGGCGTTGTGACGCACTAAATGACTAAATAACGACACAGAATCGCGTGGCACGGGAATTTCCCGTGCCACGTTCGTTTGACCTGCCCGATAAGAGCGACATAATCAGCAGACGCTAGGTAAACTGGCGCAAACCGCGCAAACGTCGCGGACCATTATGATGGGCTGGGAGAGAGAACCGATGACCAAAGCTGAACTGATCACGGCGATTGCGGATCGCACGGGGCTTAACAAGACTCAAACTAAGGACGCGCTCGAGGGATTTGTCGACAGTGTCACCGCGTCGCTAAAGGCCGGTAACGAGGTTCGACTTGTGGGATTTGGCAGTTTTGTGCCGGTCAAACGCGCTGCCGGCACGGCGCGCAATCCACGTACGGGCGAGACCGTCAAACGCCCGGCCTCCACAACCGCGCGCTTCAAGGTCGGTGAAGGCCTAAAACACGCTCTGAACTAGTCAGGGTTATAAAGTGGTGGGCGGCGAGGGGCTCGAACCCCCGACCCCCTGGGTGTAAACCAGGTGCTCTGACCAACTGAGCTAGCCGCCCGCTGCGGGACGCATAGCCTTGAGCGGCGAAAAGTGAAAGGGCGCAGAGTCGGCCTTTGTTCGTCGGCATGGAATTGTGATGCATTATCGGCCTCTCGGAACCACTGGCCTCAAGGTCTCAGAGATTGGGTTAGGCTGTGCCAGTTGGTGGGGGAGGCGGGAGTTTTCCGAGACGGAGGCGCTCCGGCTGCTCCATGCTGCTTTAGAACGCGGGGTGACCCTGTTCGACACCGGTGCTTCCTACTCAAAGGGTGAGGCGGAGCCGCGCCTCGGACGGGCTCTGAGGGGCCGGAATACCGATAAGCTGGTGATCGCTACAAAAGCTGGAACCCGGTTCGAAAGCGGTCGCCTAGTCCGCGATATGAGCCCTGATGCCATTGAATCCAGTGTAATGCGCAGCCTGACGAACCTGGGCTTGGAAAGCCTGCCTCTGCTGCAGCTGCATGGCCCATCTGTTGATGAACTTAGCGAGCCCTTTCTTGCGCGGATGACCGCACTGAAAACCCGAGGATTGATCGGGGCGCTAGGATTGAACAGTTTTGACCCGGCTGTGATTGAAGCGGCAATTGATATCCCAGACTTCGACGTCGTCATGGTCGACTACAATGTTCTGCGCCCCGAGCGGGGCCCGCTGATCGCCAAGGCGGCGGCAGCGGGGAAGGGGGTCCTGGCGGGGATGGCGTTGGCGATGGGGCACACTGGACTTAAGACCCTCAATCTGCGGGCTCCACGCGACATCTGGTATGCCCTGCGCGCGCTGAAGAACCACCGCGCTGACATCACCAAGGGTGCGAGATTTGGGTTTCTCCATCAGCTCGATGATCGAACCGGCGCGCAGGCTGCGCTCGGCTATGTGTTGGATAACCCGGGGGTTTCGGCCGCCGTCATCGGTACGACGCGGATTGCTCACCTATTGGATAATCTGGGAAGTTCAGGCCTGACTCTGACTGAAGCGCAGCGACAAAGAATTCGCGAGACCCAGGCGTAGCTGCCGATTGAGCTTGAAGGTTTCTCCGAAAGTGATATCATTACGCAATCATGTTGGGAGCCAAGCTATGTCCGTAGAGTCTCCGATTTCGCCGACAAATGAGCGTCGAGCCCAAGGGGCCAACGGCGTCGTGGTCCTGTTGTTAAGTCTCGCCTTACTCTTGCTCAGCGGCGTGATGGTGGCGCGCACAGGGTCTGGGGTCTTTGCTTTGTCGGGTGCCTTGGCCCTCTTTTTCATGACAGGGCTCTATTCGATACAACCCAACCAAGCGATGGTGGTTACCCTGTTCGGGGCCTATCAGGGGACCGACCGGCATGCTGGTCTGCGCTGGATCTTGCCTTGGAAATTGCGCAAGAAAATCTCATTGCGGGTGCGCAACGTCACCAGCGAGATGCTGAAGGTCAACGACAAGCGCGGCAACCCCATCGAAATCGCGGCCAACATCGTCTGGCATGTCAGCGACACGGCGCGCGCATCATTTGACGTTGATGACTATCAGACCTTCATCAACATCCAGATCGAGACAGGCCTGCGTGAGGTCGCGCAGCACTATGCCTATGATCATGTAGAAGATGCCGAGCCGACTCTAAGGGCCAATTCAGACGTGGTCGGCCAACGACTGAAGGATGACCTCCAAGAGCGCGTGGCGGTCGCGGGCCTCACCATCGACGAGGCGCACCTCATGCACCTGGCCTATGCGCCGGAAATCGCCGGATCCATGCTGCGTCGGCAGCAAGCCGAGGCCATCTTAAGTGCCCGCCGGATCATCGTCTCCGGTGCTGTGGGGATGGTCGAGACAGCGCTTGAGCAACTTTCCGAGCGCAACGTCGTGGTCTTGGATGATGAGCGCCGCGCGGCCATGGTCTCGAACCTGTTGGTGGTGCTCTGTGCCGATCGCGAGGCCCAGCCTGTGGTCAATGCCGGCTCGCTCTACGGTTAGCCATGGCCAGCCCGACCAAACGCGCGTTTCTGGTCCGTCTGCCGCCCGAGGTGCTGGCGGCTATGGAACGCGTTGCGACCAGCGAACTGCGGAGTGTGAATGCACAGGTCGAGGTCATGCTGCGTGAGAGCCTGAAACGGCGCGGTGCGTTACCAAAATAGGCCCCAAATCCGGTTCATTGCCGCCCCGCCCGAATTGGGGTCTAATGCCCAATATGCCGTGACCCATAGAGGCCGCGCGAGACGGAGGACTTCTCATGGCTGACGGCGAGATGAAACCCATCGATGAGGCCCGTTCGCGCGCCTACAGCATGGCCCTTGAAGACATGCATCCCGGCGATCCGGACCTCTTTCGGACCAATACCCACTGGCCCTATTTCGAGCGGCTGCGCGCCGAGGATCCTGTGCATTGGTGCAAGGATAGCGAGTTTGGCCCGTATTGGTCGGTAACTCGCTACAACGACATCATGACGGTGGATACCAATCATGAGGTGTTCTCCTCCGACGCGATGATGGGTGGCATCACCATCCGAGATGCTCGGCAAGACCACCGCCGGCCCAGTTTCATCGCCATGGACCCGCCCAAGCACGACGTTCAGCGCAAGACCGTCAGCCCCGTGGTTTCGCCGGCGAACTTGCATATGCTGGAGCCGATCATTCGTGAGCGGGCTTCCAAAATTCTGGACAGCTTGCCCATCGGTGAGCCTTTTAACTGGGTGGACAAGGTGTCCATTGAGCTGACCACCCAAATGCTGGCGACCCTGTTCGACTTCCCCTTCGAGGAGCGGCGCAAGCTGACCCGCTGGTCCGACATCGCCACCACTCTGCCGGGGCCCGGCGGCCTGGTCGAAACCGAGGACGCGCGTCAGGCCGAGCTGATGGAATGCCT
>JANPNB010000115.1:0-5730 GCA_031427275.1 Alphaproteobacteria bacterium
CGTGGGTTCGAATCCCACCCCGTCCGCCATCCCAGTTAGAATGCCAAGCTAGATCAACGCCTTCCAATCGCGTTACGCAATTTAGTGATTCCGGACAAAGCAAGCTTTACCACAATGATTCACCGCAACGACTAAAGGTGGAGCCTAGCTATACTGTATAATCGAGTCGTAGCTAGACCATAATTACAATACAATTATGTGAAGATACTCGCGTTTAAGGAGAATCTCGTTTTTACTCTAATGCTAATTTGATACAAAGATTGCGACGTGGGGCGTCCTGGGGTTCGAGTTCTATAAAGGGCTAAAGGGTGCATCTATGAAATTGCTTCTAGGACTTCTCTGCGCAACCGCTATCACGGCCATTGCGCCTACCGCATCAGCAACCGTTATTGTGGCGGGCTCTGGCTGGCAGGACGACTCGCTAACCACGGCCAATGCGTCGACCACGAGCTCGCCGTGGACCTTTACGGTCACAGGCCCCGCCGTGTTTAGCGTTTCGGATGCCTTTGTCGTTGGCGACGTCTACAAGTTGTTTGACACCGCGACGAGCACGCTTCTCGCAACGTCGACCTTCTTCGCTGGCCTCGCTGGTGATGTACAATCTGGCACAACCGGACCAGCGGGCGGGACTTTTGGTCCGGCTTGGCAAAATGTCACCTTCTCTAAGTTCGCCTACACCCTCGCTGCGGGAACTTACTCGTTCACGATCACGGGCGATGGCGCGGGCGGGTTGCCGGCAGGTCTGGGCGTCCGCCTTGATCTGATTGGCGGGGTGCCAGAACCCACAAGCTGGGCGATGATGATCCTTGGTTTTGGGCTGGCCGGTACGGCCCTTCGGCGCAGACACGCTTTCGCCGCCTAGATACAAGACTGGGTATATCTGTAGGGCGGGGGCTCAAGCCTCCGCCCTTTTCTTTGCTCAGAGACCCCACCGAACAGGATCGTTCGACAGTGCCGGGATTGGCCTAGCGAGATTGATGCCGCACAGTAGCGGCTCATTGCCCTCAAAGACTCACAGAGCACCCGATTGAAGACTTTCGCCTTGGCCGCCGCCCTGCTCGTTTTGGTGCACTCCGCCGCCTTCGGGCAACCTACTGGCCCTCAGCCTCTCCCCCTCCTCACGCAAATTCCTGCCCCGCGCGATATCGCCTATCCTGGGACATTGAAGTTGTCGGTCGATGCGACAGATTTGGAGCGGCGCATTTTCCGCGTGCGCGAAACCGTTCCGGTGGCAGGAGCCGGGCCGATGACGCTCCTGTTTCCAAAGTGGCTTCCGGGCAAACATTCGCCGGTCGGCGAACTCGACAAACTTGCTGGGCTGGCGATCTCGTCCAATGGCAGACGTCTGGACTGGGTCCGCGACCCTGTGGAAGTTGCGGCCTTCACCGTACAGGTTCCCACCGGGATCAAGTCGCTGGACATAGAATTCCAGTACCTGTCACCAACGGTTGGCGATCAGGGGCGGGTTGTCGTCACGCCGGAGATGTTGAATGTCCAGTGGAACAACATGGCGCTCTATCCGGCAGGGTACTTTGCGCGACAAGTGCAGGTCGAAGCTTCGCTCAAATTACCAAAGGGCTGGGGTTACGGAACCGCGCTCGAGTCTGCCGCAAGTGTCGACGGGATCGTTACCTTCAGACCGGTGAGTTTCGAGACGCTGGTGGACTCGCCGGTGTTTGCCGGGCGCTGGTTTCGCAAGATCGATCTCGACCCAGCCGGTCGCTCACCGGTTACCTTGAACGTCATGGCTGATGACCCCGGTTTGCTCGAGATTTCGCCAAAGCAACTCCAAGCTCATCGCGACATGATCATCCAGGCAGATAAGCTCTATGGCGCTAGGCACTTCGATCACTATGACCTTCTGTTGTCGCTGTCGGATCGCATGGGCAGCATCGGACTTGAGCACCAGCGATCCAGTGAGAACGGCACCAGCTCCCGCTACTTCCTTGATTGGGACAAGCTTGCGGCCAGTCGCGACCTGCTACCTCACGAGTATAGCCACTCTTGGAATGGAAAGTTCCGTCGCCCTGCAGACCTTTGGAGTCCCAACTTCAACGTTCCAATGCGCGATAGCCTTTTGTGGGTCTATGAGGGACAAACCCAGTACTGGGGATATGTGCTGGCCGCGCGGTCGGGCTTGCTCACTAAGCAAGAAGTGCTGGATGCGATCGGCATGACGGCCGCCAGTCTTGACAACCGCATCGGTCGGACTTGGCGCCAACTGGCCGACACGACCAATGACCCGATTATTGCGATGCGCCGCCCGCAGCCCTGGACGAGTTGGCAGCGCAGCGAAGACTACTACGCCGAGGGCCAATTGATCTGGCTCGATGCGGATACCCTGATCCGCGAGAAGACCTCCGGAAAGAAGTCCTTGGTTGACTTCGCTAAAGCGTTCTTTGGTGTTCGAGATGGCGATTGGTCGCCGCTCACCTATGGCTACGAGGACGTCGTAACCGCTCTCAATGGCGTGGTTGCTCTAGATTGGGACACCTTTCTCAAGGCGCGCCTGGAAAGCCATGGGCCAGGTGCGCCCTTGGACGGATTAGCCAAGGGTGGCTACCGCTTGATCTATACCGAAACACCGACTGACTATTTCAAGAGTGTTGAGGCGCGCCGCAAGCTGACAGACTTGACCTTCTCCCTTGGCATGGCGCTCAACAAAGAAGGCGAGATCACTGCGGTTCAATGGGAAGGCCCGGCCTTCGACGTCGGCCTGACTATCGGACAGAAGATTATCGCCGTGAATGGATACGCATTTGACCCTGATCGCCTGAAAGACGCTGTGACTGCCGCCACCGGTAACAAAGGCGGCGTTGAGATCATTGTGAAATCGGGAGACCGGTTTCAGTTCCTGAAAATCCCCTACAATGGCGGCCTAAAGTATCCGCGTTTGGAACGTATTTCGGGTGTCCCAGACCGGCTGGGCGATATCCTTGCGCCACGCAAATAAGCAGTTGGCTTCCGAGGACACAGATCTGATTGTCGACGCCCGTGGCCATCGGTGCCCGGTGCCGACTTTGCGCCTGAGGCGGGCTCTTGAAGCCGCGCCTCCAGGACAAATTGTCAGACTCTATGCTGATGACCCGTTAGCCCTGATCGACGTGCCTCACTTCGTAATCCAAGTCGGGGCAGAGTTATTGCGTAAGGGCGACCATGAGGGTGCCATGAGCTTTCGCGTCCGCAAACGCAGCTAGGCGTCCCAGGTTCCGTCTGATGGCGTCCTATCGAAAGCCTCGGAGGCTAGTTCGATCTCAGTGGCTAACGCACCTCCGAAGAAGATCGCGTTCACATTCCAGGACAGCCAAATTAGGAACACGATAGCCGCTGCTACCGAGCCATAGGTCGCGCCGAGATGGGCGATTTGTTCTACATAGAAAGCACTGCCCCATGACATCAACAGGCATAGCACCGCGGCGGCGGTGCCCCCGATAATTGAGGCTCGCCAAGCCACAGGTTTGCTGGACATGGCGAAACGGTAGATCAAGCTCATCGCCAAGGTGATACCCAGGCTGGACCATACCCATTCACTGGATATCCAAGGCAGGCCTTTCAACGGCTGGAGGCCGAAGGCCGCCGAAATAAAGCGCAGGTAGAAAAAAGCCGCTGACAGCAGTGCCAAAAGAAGCACAGCGGCGATCAACACCAACAGTGCCATCAGGTTGAACCCGAAAAATCCACGCGGCTCATCTTCATCATGGATAAACGATAGCCCCGCCAGCATGGCCTTGAAACCACGATGTGCCGCGTACCCACCGATGATTAACGCTAGCCCACTCTGGGTTGATACAGTCTGCAATGGAGCTTGGCTCAGTCGGATGAACTCATCCTGGAAGAGGGTCGCAGCGCTTGGGGGCATTAGGCGTGCGATCGCCTGCGCCTGTTCGCTTACCGTGTTGGGATCCGACAACAGGCTGTAGAGGCCCACCATAATTGCCAAGCCAGGGAAAGCCGCGAGCATCGCAAAAAAAGAGACCCCCCCCACATAGAGCATGACATCCCTGCCCCAGAGCCGGGACAACGATTTGCCAAACACCCGAGCGCCATGTGAGAGCCACCTAACGGTATCCCACGTCTTGGAGCCAACGCGGCCTGATGGATCCCGATTCGTCATCGCGGCAAGGTGCTCATCGTGGGTCAGTAAGGCAATGGAAAACGGCGCGCCGCCTGGGAGAGGCAGCGCGCCGTCGATGGGCGTGTCATTCCATCAGGTAGGCCGCCACTTGAGGGACGGGAGATTGCGTCGACCAACCTGGAGACAGATTGTCAGGTCGCGCCTGAACCTCCGCTGAACAAGAACCCGGTTCGACATTCAGGTTCAATCCTAGCCCGCCAAGGCCCCGCTCGCCTTCAAGGCATCGACGTCGGCACTCGAGAAACCCCAGTCCTCCAACGCTTGGCGGTCGTGAGCCCCGACAGCCGGCGGCGGGCTCTGAATGGCTCCCGGAGTGGCCGAAAAGCGCGGCGCAGGTGCAGGTTGCGTTACCCCGCCAACTTCCACAAAGGTCGCGCGGGCCACATTGTGCGGATGTTTTGGAGCCTCATCGAGATCTAGAACCGGGGCGAAGCAAACATCGGTGGCTTCCATGATCATGCACCACTCGGTCTGGGTCTTTTGCTTAAGGACGGCACCCAGCTTGTCGCGCAACCCGTCCCATTGGCTGCGGTCCATCTGCGCCGCAAAGGCCGGATCGGTGATGCCGGTCTTTTCCAACAATAGGGCGTAGAACTGCGGTTCGATCGAACCGATTGATATCCACTTCCCATCTGAGCACTGATAGGTGTCGTAGAAATGCGCACCGCCGTCCAACAGGTTTGACCGGCGCTCCTCTTTCCAGCCGCCGGCAGCCTTAAAGCCATAGAACATCGACATCAGTGACGCCGAGCCATCGGTCATGGCGCAGTCGATCACTTGGCCAGTGCCGGTCTCGCGAGCCTGGATCACCCCAGCTAGCAAACCAAAAGCCAAATAGAGCGCGCCTCCGCCAAAATCTCCCACCAGATTCAGCGGCGGGATCGGCTTGTCCTTAGTTCCGGTTGCATGCAACGCACCGGTTATGGCGATGTAGTTCATGTCGTGGCCAGCAGCCATGGCATAGGGGCCAAACTGACCCCAACCCGTCATGCGACCATAGACCAGTTTGGGATTACGCTCGAGGGCCACATCTGGGCCTAGGCCTAGCCGCTCCATCACCCCGGGTCGAAAGCCTTCAAAGACGGCATCGGCAGTTTCCAGCAGCTTCAGGCAGGTCTCAATGGCGGCAGGGTTCTTCAAATCCAAAGCCACAGAGCGACGCCCGCGACCGGTGATGTCCGAGGGCGCGCCGCCTCTTCCGCCCTTGCGATCGATCCGAACCACGTCAGCGCCCAGGTCAGACAGTAACATGCCGCAGAACGGCCCGGGGCCGATCCCGGCGAACTCAACGATCTTCAATCCGGTCAATGGGCCTTGGCGCATGGGAAACTTCTCCTGTTTTCCGCATACTAGAGCCTATGACGCAGCGGGAGCCAATCCTTACCCGCCACCCGGCAGAGATTGGCTCACTCGACGTCATATGGCCCAAGAAAGCGCTCACCGTTGAAGTGGATCAAATGACTCGGGGCGTCGGCCACCCAAACCTCGGTTTCCCAGGCAATTTCACCCAAGTAGCGGCCCATGATCTGACGGTTTGGAAAAGCAGTGACGTAAACCAGTCCTGCTGTAGATCCTGAGAATAACTTGGACAATTC
>JANPNB010000116.1:0-2943 GCA_031427275.1 Alphaproteobacteria bacterium
CGGCGGTATATTGGCGACCCCGGACGCTGCGGCGGTGCTGTTCTGGGTGGCAACGCTCTGGAGCCTCACCAAAATATGGTCAGGGTCATCGCCGCAATGGTGGGTGCTTGCTGGCTTCACCGCCGGTCTGGCCTGTATCTCGAAATATTCCAGTCTCTTCCTCGGACCGGGTGTATTCCTCTGGATGTGCCTGACGCCTCAGGGACGAAAGAGTCTGGCTTCTCCCTGGCCCTGGATCGCCGTGGTCATCGCTGCGGCGATATTCTCCACCAATATCTTCTGGAACGCTCAAAATGATTGGCTGACCTTCGCCAAGCAGTTTGGCCGGGTGTCACCTCATCAGTTTGCACCCAAGCACTTGGGCGACCTTTTCGTATCCCAGTTTTTCTTGCTCGGCCCGGTGGTCGCCATCTACTTTGCCAAGGGATTGGGCCGCGCGTGGCGGCGTGAGGGGAACGCCACACTCCTACCCTTGGCCACTTCCCTGCCCTTCGCCGCCTATCTTTTGCTGCATGGCCTGCATGACCGGGTCCAGGCCCACTGGCCAGCCCCACTCGTTGCGGGAATTGTCATCGTTGCGGTGATCGCAGCGGAGCGCTCTAAAAATCAACCGGCTACCCGCAGCCTGCGTGCTGTCGGGATTGCCACCTGGATCGCGATCTCAGTCTCGGCCCTGGCTTACGCGTCGCTAGCCCCGATGCAGGCGCTTGGAAGAGTCGATCTGATCCTGCCCATTCGCGGCTGGGTGCCCTTCGCTAAGGCCGTGGAGACCCTGAGAATTCAACATCACGCCGCTTGGGTGGGCACGGTCAGCTACGGTGCCATGGCGCAACTCAGTGCGGCAGATGCCACCCAAGTGCCGATCATCCAGGTCATTGAACGGGCAAGATATCGCGACCCCGTCGCCCCGCCCGACCTCACCCAGCCCGGGCTGCTGGTTGATCTTAGCCGCAGACTTCACCGCCAAGACCTTGAGCAGTGTTTCGCCCAAGTTGGCCCGGCCATCGTGATGTATCGGGGTCTGTCAGATGGCCCTAAGGCGACCTACGCCGCCTATCTGGTCAGCGGCCCTAAATCTAACCTCATCGCCCAGGGTTGCCCAAATGAGCTGGGAAAGAAACTCCCGCGCTGAAACCCGTAGCTTTGAGGGTACCCTGAACGACTGGGCCAATCAGCAAGGCCGCGCCGCTATCACCCAGCAGTCACCGGCCTTTGAAATCGGCCGGGCGCTTTTCCATGTACGAATTCAGGCCCTCCCGGAAATCTTGAGTCCGGATCAGTTGCAGGAACTGAAGATAGACGTGGTGGACGTGATCGTTGAAGGTTTCGTCCATCCCCATTCGCATCAGACGCTTGGCCGATTGCACGGCCAGGGGTGCATTGGCGGCGATCTCGGCGGCCAGGGCTCTGGCCCGAGCCGGCAATTCATCGTTGGGCACAACCTCTGAGGCCAGCCCTATGGCCATGCTCTCCTGAGCGTTCAGCGTGCGGCCGGTGAAGATAAGTTCGGCCGCCTTGGCCCAACCCAGCAGGCGCGGCAAAATCCAGGTACCGCCCGACTCCGGGACCACACCACGTTTGACGAAAGCTACGGCCAGCTTTGCGCTTTCGCTCATAATCCGAATATCGCAGCCCAAGGCCGTATCCAGGCCATAACCCGCCGCCGAACCGTTCAGCGCGCAGATGGTCGGCTTATCCATGGCAAACAGCACCGTCGGCGGCGTATTGCGCAGATCCAGATTGACCGAGACATGGCTCACCTGCTTCTCCGAGCCAATACCGTTGCCCTGGGTCGCTTCAACGAGGTCCAGCCCGGCGCAAAACGCCCGCCCGGTCGCCGTCAAGATCACCACCCGAACCGCCGGGTCCTCATTGGCCTTGATCAGCAGCTGCGTCAGCAGGTTCAGCATCGGCCCCGAAATGGTATTCATCCGCTCGGGCCGATTGAGCGTCAGGGTCGCAATCCCCTCCGACACCTCATACAGCACCTCCGGCGTCACCTCAGCCCGCACTTCGCTCAAGGTCTCGCTCATATTTCCGTCCCTTTTGATTGTTGGCGACCATTACCATTCCAATCCCCGTCATCCTAGGCCTTGTGCCTAGGACCCCTCTCTCGGCTGATGCTGAGACGCAGGAGCGACCTTAGACGTGCCGGGCAATCAGAGGCGGTTGCGCCAGGGGTCCTAGGGACAAGCCCGAGGATGACGGAGGGTGTGGTGAATGGCGGAGGTAACTGAACATCGGTTGATGGCTAGGTCACTGCGCCCCGCACCTGAAACCGCGACTCCCGCCAATCCCCTCGCGCCATCACGCCCACCAGTGCCTCCACCGCATCCCAGATATCGGCAAACCCGGCGTAGAGCGGCGTCATCCCGAACCTCAGAATATCCGGTGCCCGAAAGTCGCCGACGACGCCGTGCGATATGAGCGCCTGCATAATCGGAAAGGCCCTCGCGTGAGTGAGCGAGACTTGGCTGCCTCGGTCCTCGCGCGGGCCGGCTACTTCAAACCCCATGCCGCCACAGCGCTCCGTCACCAGATCCAGGAACAGGTCACCCATGTGGTCTGCCTTCGCCTTCAGAGCCGCCATATCGACCCCCTCAAACACGCCTAGCGCCGCCTCTAAGGCCACCATGCCCAAGACCGACGGCGTGCCGCTCAGTGCCTGTTTGACCCCTGACCCACCCTCATAGTCGTCGCCGAAGGCGAAGGGATCGGCGTGGCCCATCCAGCCGGTGAGCGGCGATCGAAACGCGGCGTGGTGTCGCTTGGCCACATAGGGGTAAGCGGGTGCGCCCGGTCCACCGTTCAGGAACTTATAGCCGCAGCCCACCGCCAAATCGGCCTGAGCACCGGCCAAATCCACCGGCATGGCCCCGGTGCTGTGGGACAGATCCCAGAGCGTCAGCACACCAACCGCATGGGCGCGGGCGGTCAGGTCGG
>JANPNB010000117.1:0-2744 GCA_031427275.1 Alphaproteobacteria bacterium
TTCGATACAGATCAGCTTGATGATCTGGCGCCATTCGGGATCGCCCTGGCGGCGCGCGTGTTCCTGCAGGCGCTTGACCCAGTGGACCACTACCCAGGCGAGATCGCGGATCGATTTCTCGCGCGGCGTGCCGCCCTTGGCAAGGCCTTCGCCGCAGAGGGCTACGCCGTCTGCGTCACGCGGCGGGCGCGAAACCTAGATCAGCTAGAGGCTCTGGCCGGTGAAATCCGGGCAGCGGGCGGCACCGTCCACGCCTTTGGTTGCGACGCGCGGTCGGAGGACGAAACCGTGGCCCTGTTCGACAAGATCGAGGCCGAGATCGGGCCGCTTGAGGTGGTGGTGTTCAATATCGGCGCGAACGTGCGGTTCGGCATTGTTGAGACCACCAGCCGGGTCTTTCACAAGGTTTGGGAAATGACCTGCTTCTCGGGCTTTCTGGCGGGACGGGAGGCGGCCAGGGTCATGACGCCGCGCGGTCGTGGCACCATTCTCTTCACCGGGGCCACGGCCTCAGTGCGCGGCAGTAAGGGCTTTGCGGCTTTCGCGGCGGCCAAGGCGGGTCTGCGGGCCCTCGCCCAATCCATGGCGCGCGAGCTTGGGCCTGTCGGCATCCACGTGGCCCATATCGTTGTGGATGGGGCCATCGACGGCAATTTCACCCGCGCCAATCGCACCAATGTGCAAGACCTGTTGGATGCTGACTCAATCCTCAAACCTGAGGTGATCGCGCAAAACTACGTCTGGCTGGCCCATCAACAACGCTCGGCCTGGACCCATGAACTGGATCTGCGCCCGTGGTCCGAGACCTGGTAGGAGACCCTCAATATGACCAAGACCCTCGACTTCATTTTCGATTTCGCCAGCCCCAATGGCTATCTCTGTTGGAAGGTGATGCCTGGCATCGTCTCACGGACGGGTGCCAGCGTGAACGTCATCCCCTGCCTGCTGGGCGGCCTGTTCAAGCTCACCGGAAATCAGGCCCCGATGACGGCCTTCGGCGCCGTCAAAGGCAAGCTCGCCTATGAGGGCCTGGAGACCCGCCGGTTCATCGCCGCCCACGGGCTCAGCGCTTTCAAAATGAACCCGCACTTTCCGATCAACACCCTACTGATCATGCGCGGCTTCATCGCGGCGAGGCGCTTAGGCGTTGGTCCGGCCTATATGGAGGTGGTGCTCAAGGCCATGTGGGAAGACGGCCAGAAGATGGATGATCCGCAAGTGGTCGCCCGGGTGCTGACCGCGGCAGGCCTCGACGCCAAGGCCATTCTAGAGGCGACCCAAGACCCCGAGGTCAAGGCTGAGCTGGGGGCCAATACCGATGCCGCCGCCACGCGCGGCACCTTCGGCATCCCGACCTTCTATGTGGGCGACGAGATGTTCTTCGGCAAAGAACGCCTAGGCCAGGTTGAGGCGCTGCTGGCAACCTAGCCCCATCGACAAACCCGCCCTGGTCGGCTTTGGTGTGCGCCCTGGCGATTTTCCCGCCAGGGTCACTAACCTGCGCCATTTCATTCAGGGATAATTTTCAGACATGCCAAAAATGTTGCCAGAGCCCACGCCGGAGACCCGGCATTTCTGGGAGGGATGCCGCGACGGCGAGCTTCGCCTCCAGCGTTGCGTCGCCTGTAAGCATAGCTACTTTCCGCCCCGGGCGTTTTGCCCCAAGTGCGCCAATCGCGAGGTAGAGATCTATGCTGCCAGCGGCAAGGCCACCCTCTATTCCTACGTCATCACCCACCGCCCGCGTCCCGACATGGGCACCGAGCCGCACTCCATCGCCGTGGTGGAACTGGCCGAGGGTCCGCGCATGATGACCAACATCATCGGCTGCCCCCAGACGCCGGAAGCTCTGCAACTCGACATGGCCGTTGAGGTCGTCTTCGAGAAACAGACGGACGATATTTCCCTTCCTCTCTTCCAACCTGCGAAGGGCTAAACCGACATGAAACCTAATTCTGTTGCGGTCGTCGGGGCCGCCGAAACCACCAAAATGGGCAAGATACCGGACGTCTCGGTCATCGGCCTGCATGCTGACGCCGCGCTCAATGCCATGGCCGACGCGGGCCTAAAGCCCAGTGACATCGACGGCGTGGCCTGCGCGGGGATCAGCCCCGTCGAGCTCGCCCACTATATGGGCATTACGCCCACCTATGCTGACGGCACCAGTGTCGGCGGTTGTTCCTTTATGCTGCATGTCCGCCATGCGGCCGCCGCCATCAATGAAGGCCTCTGCAAAACCGTGCTGATCACCCACGGCGAGTCTGGGCGCTCCCGCGTCGGCTCCGGCGGGTTTGGCCGTTCGCCGTCCAGCCTGATGGGGCAGTTCGAAATGCCCTTTGGCGTCACCAGCCCGCCGACCATGTTCACCATTCCGGTGATGCGGTACCTGAGGACCAACGGCTATACCGAGCGCGACTTGGCCAATGTCGCGGTAATCCAGCGCGAGTGGGCGGCGCTCAACCCCCGCGCCAGCTTCAAAGACCCGATCACCATCGATGATGTGCTGAATTCACCGATGATCGCTTGGCCGTTCCGCATGCTGATGTGCTGCCTGGTTACCGACGGTGGCGGGGCCTTGATCCTCACCAGCGCCGACCGCGCCAAGGATTTCCCCACCAAGCCTGTCTATATCCGCGGCACCGGCGAAAGCGTGGAAACCCCCCTGGTCAGCCAGATGGAGGATTTCAACTCGTCCAAGGCCTTCCGCGTCTCGGGCAAGAAAGCCTTCGACGAGGCCGGCATCA
>JANPNB010000118.1:0-3512 GCA_031427275.1 Alphaproteobacteria bacterium
GCCGTCAGGTGGAACACTGGCGATGGCCGGTTTGATCTCCGAGGATACGCGCAAAAACATCGAAGGCCTGCCCGGGCTGAAGGACATTCCGATGCTGGGCACGCTGTTTCGGAGCCAAGAGTTCATAAAAAACGAGACAGAATTGGTGGTCCTCGTGACGCCTTACATGGTGCGGCCGAACGCAAAGCAGACATTCGCCAAACCAACCGATGGGCTCGCGCCAGCGTCAGACCTCAAGAGCAATCTGCTGGGCCACATGAATCGAGTCTACGGAAAGAACGTCCCGGCGATGGCCGAGGGCGGCCTGAGAGATGGCTCGGTCGGATTCATCGTGGATTGATCGGCAAGCGAAAGAGAACCGTATCATGACGTCTCGCAAATCAGTTTCGCCGCTTGCGGCCTACTCCATCGGTTCGCTCATCACGCGATCTGTCGTCGTGTCGCTGCTCGCGTTCGCGTCATCTGGTTGCCGCCCGGGAGACGAACCCGGCACCCATGTGAGGTGACCTCTTTCCGCTCGCCATGGTCAATTTCTTGTTCCAGCTTGCCCACACCGTTCTACCCTCGATCTTCGTGCTCTACGGCGGCTACCGTTACAACTGGGGCAGCGACATCATTGGCCTGACGCTGATGTTGACGGGTCTCCTGGGCATCCTGGTTCAGACGCTCCTGGTGGGCCCAGTGGTTGCCAAGATCGGTGAGCGGGGAGCACTGCTGCTGGGCACCATGGCTGGAGCTGTGGGCTTTGTGCTCTACGGCTTGGCACCGACCGGCTGGACCTATGTGGCGGTGGCACCGATTTTTGCGTTGATCAACTTCACCGGGCCGGGCCTCCAGGGCCTGATGACGCGCCGGGTCGGACCCAGTGAGCAAGGCCAGCTCCAGGGTGCCAATCAGGGGCTGCAAGGTATCTCGTCGGTTATTGGCCCGCTCATCTTCAACCTCTCCTTCGCCTGGGTGGTTGCTCACAACGCCACGCTGCATGCGCCGGGCTTGCCGATCATCTTCGCGGGCGCTTTGATGCTCGCGGCGTTCCTGCTGGCCTATCGGGTGGGGCATGCGCCAAAGGCTGTTCCAATCCCCGCAGAATAAGCCTTGGCCAGTCGAGGCAATGCGGCTTAGGCTAAGGCCAAGCAACAAGGCGGGCAGGGCGATGCGAATCTGAGTGCGGCGGTCGGCGCGTCTGACCTTTCCGAAGATCACTCCATTCCAAAATGAGGCTGCTCGCGCGGCCTTTCGCTGAGTTTTCCAATGCCCAACTCTCCAGACATTGACCCACCACAACGCTCGCCGTCTCGCGCCGGTCTTGGCTTTATCGCCGTCACCATATGCCTGGATGTGGTTTCCCACAGCATGGCGTTTCCGGTCTTGCCGCGATTGGTCGAGAGCCTGGTTGGCGGAGATCGTCCAAGTGCGGCCCGCTGGGTAGGGGTCCTGATCGCCGCCTGGTCGGTCGCCCAGTTTTTTGGTGCCCCGATTATCGGCATGTTGTCAGACCGGTTCGGTCGCCGACCGGTGATTTTAATCTCGGTTTTTGGCCTCTCCATCGACATGGTGATCATGGCCCTGGCCCCCAACCTCGCCTGGCTGTTCGTGGGTCGTGCGCTTTGTGGGCTTACGGCGGGCGCGCAGGCCGCTGCTATGGCCTATGTTGCCGACATCACCCCGCCAGCTGAACGAACCAAGAGCTTTGGCTGGCTGAACGCTGCGGCCTGGACGGGGGTAATTCTGGGCCCGGCGCTCGGCGGCTTCCTTGGAGCGATAGATCCCCGCGCCCCTTTTTGGGCCGCCGCAGCCATCGCCCTGTTGAATGGCATCTACGGCTATTTTGTCCTGCCTGAGTCCCTGCCCAAGTCCAGCCGCGCGCCAATGCGCTGGGTGAATGCCAATCCGATAGGGGCGTTTGGCCTGCTCAGATCACGCCCGGGCCTCATCGTTCTGGCCTCCAACCTGCTTCTCCTCTGGTTCGCGGCTTATGCGCTCAACAGCATCTTCGTGCTCTACACCGCTCACCGCTATGGCTGGACGCCTTGGACGCTTGGCGTGTTCTGCAGCGCCTTGGCCGCCGTCAATATCCTGGTCCAGAGTCAGTTGGCGGGGCGAGCGGCCAAATGGTTGGGTGAGCGGCGCACAGTGATCATTGGTTTGGGACTTCAAACCCTGGGTTTCGTCGCGGTCGCCCTGGCACCAACCGGGCTTCTGTTCTGGATCGCCAATATCCCTATGGCGCTATCTGGCATTATAGGTCCCGCCCTCCAGGCCATGATGACCGCCAAAGTAGACCCCGACGAACAGGGGCGTTTGCAGGGGGCCAATGGCGCGATCGGCAGTTTGTCTGGCCTCTTTGGCCCCATTGCTTTCACCCAGGTTTTTGCCTGGGCGATCAGTCTGGGTCACGACCCGGCTTGGTCGTCCTTGACGGTCTATTTCGGCGCGCTGCTCAGCCTGATATCTTGGGCATTGATGACGCGGTACGCGCAGGACGTTCCGCCAGCCATCATTGCGCCCGAAATTTCGGCGAAGTAGCCGTCCCATAAACTGTTGGAGCGCCCATGGCTGTCTTTGCCTTGCTGATCCCCACCGTCGCTCTTCTCGCTGCTTGTTCTGGCCCCACGACGTCTTCTAATGCCCAGATTCCGCCCCTGGCCCAGCCGACGCGCGTTGCACCTGGCGACGGTCTTTCCATGAAGGCCTCTTTCGCCCCGGTGGTGAAACGCGCGGCACCCGCCGTGGTCAACATTTCCTCCAAGCGCTTGGTTCGCCAACAGGCTGACCCCTTCTGGCAGATGTTCGGTGCCGGTGCACCGCGTGATCGCATTGAGGGCTCGCTGGGTTCTGGCGTCATCGTCCGCGGCGACGGCATCATCATCACCAATAACCACGTCGTCGAGGGCGGTCAGGAGATCACCGTCGCCCTGGCCGATCGCCGCGAGTTTCCCGCCAAGGTTTTGCTGGCCGATCCACGCACGGACCTCGCCGTTCTCAAGATCGATGTCGGTGCTGAACGCCTGCCAACGCTGGCTATCGACGACTCCGGTGAGGCTCAGGTCGGCGATCTGGTCCTGGCCATTGGCGACCCCTTTGGCGTCGGTCAGACGGTCACCAACGGCATCATCTCGGCGATCAACCGCACGGCGGACCCCAGCGGGGAGGCGGCGACGGCCTATATCCAGACTGACGCGGCCATCAATCCCGGTAATTCCGGCGGCGCGCTGGTCGATATGGACGGAGACCTGATCGGGGTGAACAGCTTCATCCTCTCGCGGTCAGGCAGTTCCTCGGGCGTCGGGTTTGCCGTGCCGGCCGCCATGGTGAAACGCATAGTCGAAACCGCCGCTGGCGGAGGGCGGGCTTTGGTTCGACCTTGGCTGGGTGCCCATACCCAAGCGGTGACCGTCGACATTGCCCGCAGCCTGGGTCTCGCCACGCCGAGTGGGGCCTTGGTGGCCGACATCTGGCCTGGCGGTCCAGCCGAACGCGCCGGGCTGCGTCAAGGCGACGTCATAACGTCT
>JANPNB010000119.1:0-1716 GCA_031427275.1 Alphaproteobacteria bacterium
CTACCTGCTGTGCCTGATCAAGGCCTTCGAGGCAGCGGATATGACGGTCGCCTATCCTATCGCGCGGGGCGTCGCGCCGGCCATGGCTGCATCTGTGGCGGTCGGCGTCTTTGGTGAGCCCATCACTTTGGCGACCACGTGTGGAATCGGTCTGATCTCCGTAGGGGTGATGACGGTGGGGATGGGTCGTAGCGTTTCGCGCGATGGCCTTCTGTGGGCCCTAGCGACCGGGGCCTTGACGGCCCTCTATACGGTGTTGGATGCGCAGGGCGTCCGAGCCGCGCCCAGTGCGCCGACCTACATCGTCTGGATCTACCTTATCGACGGCCTGATCATCGGCGGGGCTTTCGCAATTTGGCGCGGCCCGAGATTCCTGTTGGCGGCCCGCAGTGAGTGGAAACCCGGGCTGGTGGCGGGCGCATTCTCGCTGGTCACTTATGGCTTGGCGCTGTGGGCATTTCGGATTGGCGACACGCCGAGATTGGCGGCCCTAAGGGAAACCTCAATCTTGTTCGGCGTCGCGATTGCGGTGGTTTTTTTGAAGGAACGGCTGACGCTGGGGCGTCTGGTCGGGATCGTGACAATTGCTCTGGGCGCGGCAACCTTGCTGGCGGCGGAGTAGCACGGAATCCTGTTTGTGTTGACAATGACAACACAATGGCCTTACTGGAATACATGGCCAGTCAAACAACAACTGCCGAAGTGAACATTCACCTGCGTGCGCGTGAGCAAGATAGGATGGTCATTGACCAAGCGGCTGAACTGGTCGGAGCAAACCGTTCGCAATTCATGATGGCCTCGGCGTTGAAGGAGGCCAAGAACGTGCTGCTGGATCAATCGACCATCCACGCCGATGCCAAGGCATTTCAAAAGGTGATGGACTGGATGGATGCGGAGGCCACGCCCACTGAAAGCGTCGGCATGCAGCGCATTTTGCAATCGAAATTACCGTTGGCAAGGTGAGTGACTCCAAGCCGGAATATGCCGCCCCGACTCTGCTCACGGAGGCCCATGACAGCTCGGCTTTCGATTCCGGGGAGCCCGTGCTTGATGACTGGCTTCGTCAACGGGCCTGGAGCAATTTGCAATCAGCGGCGAGCCGGACCTACGTGGTCTGTTTGGACGGTTCGCCACGAATAGTTGGCTTTTTTTCGCTGAGCATGGGCCAAATCCTCGCGCAGGAAGCCACGGGAGCAATGCGCAGGAATATGCCACGCTTCATTCCGGCGGTGACACTCGGGCGGCTGGCAATCGATCTCGCCTATCAAGGAAAGGGCCTAGGCGTGGCACTACTGGCCAACGTCGTTGAACGGGCCGTCCGCGCATCCCGCGAGGTTTCTGCGAGACTAATCATCGTCCACGCGATCTCGACATCAGCTGAGGCCTTTTATCTGCATCACGGCTTCACCCGCCTGCCTGTGGAGACCCCAACCTTCGCGCTTGACCTCGTCAAGATTCAGAAGCTTGCGCAGGCGGGCTGATTGGTCAGATTATTGTCTGTTGGACGTATCTGGTGGACCCGCGACAGCGTCTACCGGCGCGGGCGGCACAATGGGCACCACCATTGGTGCAGGCACCCCCGCCGGAATTGCTGTCACCGGCAGGCGCTTGACCGCCACCCCCATCACCCCACGCCACAACTCCGCGGGCGCACCTCCGCCGGTGATCTTTCCCATCGGGGCGTTATCGTCGCGGCCCATCCAGACCACAGTGGTG
>JANPNB010000120.1:0-2254 GCA_031427275.1 Alphaproteobacteria bacterium
GACCGGCACCGCGGCTCTCGCCGAGTGGCGTGGCCTTCTCGCTGCCTGATACCCAGGCGGGGTTGGGGAAACGCAGACTGGTTCGCGTACGTCTGACAGCACCTCTTGGGGCGTTGGGAAATCAGCTTGCCCCACCGCCCAGATACAATTTCGCCACCTTCCCCGTCGCCGCCTCCCTACGCCGCACGGCGACGTCGCAATAGCCTGGGTCCAGTTCCATCGCGAAACAGCGCCGCCCAGCGCGTTCGGCGGCGACCAGTTGGGTGCCAGAGCCGCAGAACGGTTCATAGATCCGGTCGCCGGGATTGGAGAACGCCGTTAGTACGGCCTCGACCAGCGCCACCGGGAACACTGCGGGATGCGATCCCGTCGCGCCCAGCCCGCCCTTGTGCCGCATGATGCGGAAGACGCTGTCAGGGATGCGATGGCTTTGGATCGCATTGCCGGTGCCGGTCTTGGCGTGGGCGGTGCCGTCGGCGCCGCGCAGCCCGCCGCCGCCCAAGGTTTCGCCCGCATGTTTGGACAGGACGGTCTTGTGCGGTTTGCGCGGGGCGCGGTTGAAGTGGAAGATGAACTCGTGCGACGGGGCCAGGCGGCCATTCCATCCCAAACAAACCAGTCAAACCGCCGCCAGCCAGATTGGCGCGTCCATTCCAGCCATCCTTGCCAATAAGGCTGCCAGTCGCTGTCGTGGTGAATGTGGCCGAATTTGACCAGCAGCTGGGCGTCGCCCAAGCTCGCCAGACCTATGCCGCTCGAGTGCAGGATCCGCCTGCCACTGAACGGTGTGAATTTGCGATTTTCTGGCCGCTCATCCGGGAAGCACGGCTAGGTAGTGGTCGAGCAGATCCATGATGGCCAAGACGGCATTAATGGACTTGGTCTGGTCGGGCGCAGCCGAGTTCACGAGGTTGGTGTTCAGCGCCTCCTCGGCCTCCTCGAAGCGAGCGTACTCAGGCGCGAGACGCGCCTCGACGTCGTGCTCGATTGAGGCGGCCCATTCAACGTCGAAAGTTGCCAGCTCGCTTCGAGCCGTGCCGAAGTCGTTGGAACGCAGCGCCGCGCTTACGGCGGTGAGCCTGGTCTTCAAGGCGATTGCCGCCGACCGCTGATCGACCGAAGCCTGAGCCGCCACCGCTAGTTGGGTATCAGACAGGGTGGTGTTGGGTGACGACGGGGTTTGGTTCGGTATCGTTTGCGTCTCCGCGAGGGCCGACAAAGCAGTTAAGCCGAACAGGACGGCGGTCGGGAGCATCGTGTTGCGCATTGTGGACAGGTTCCGTTGCTAGAATCATGAGTTGTGCGATTTAGCCCTTCAAACCGTCAGTCTGCTGACGCCCGGATTACATTTCCGTAATAAATTAATTGGCAAACGCACCAGGCATGATGACGGGCAACCTGGTCGATGCCGTGGATTTTGGCATTGCGGGCATAGGGGCGCAGCCGGTCAATCGGCCAAGTCTCGATCTGGCTCGGCGTAAACACGAGGTCCATGGGCGATTCTCATTCGGGCAGGGCGGGCAAGCCGAGACGCGCCGCCGGGAGGGGCAGCAGCAAAATCGGGATCCGGGATGTGGGGTAAAACGAAAGCGCCCGCTAGGGGATACCTGCGGGCGCTATTCTTCGGTGTTCAAGGGGTAAGTCAATGGGGGCAGCTCTGTCAACGGGAATCTGTGAGCGGAATCAATGGGATTCCCCGTGCAACCCGGCAACCGGACATTCCAGTGCAATCCTGTTCCGGCCAGCGGTAAATCAAAACACCGGACCCAACGGCCTCCGACATGCCATGTAGGTTGCCTTTTTTGACCCCAAGGAAGATTCGCCATGCGACCCGGTCTGAACCGCCCCGGGTTTACCGGAGGGCAAAACTCTCGGAGAATTGCCCGTTATGGAACAGACACAAAAGAAGAAGACCTCGAAGCCATATTCACCCGAGTTCCGCGATCGCGCGGTGTGGCTGGTTATAGACCACCGCGATGAGTATCAAAGCGAAGCTGCGGCGCTGACGGCGATCACGGGTAAATTGGGTTATTCGCCCGACAGCCTGCGCGTCTGGGTCCGTCAGGTTCGGCGCGATGGCGGCGAACGACCGGGCCAGACCAGCGCCGAGAAAGCGCGGATCAAGGAGTTGGAGCGCGAGGTGCGCGAACTCCGGCAGGTTAACGAGATTCTGAAGAAGGCGTCAGCGTGTTTTTCTCAGGCGGAGCTCGACCGCCCGTTTCGCAAGTGACTGCTTTCATTGACGAACATCGCA
>JANPNB010000121.1:0-2179 GCA_031427275.1 Alphaproteobacteria bacterium
GTGGCCAGGCTGGATGTCGCGACCGGTGTCGTCGACTGGTCGCGCCGGTTCACCGGCACAGATGGTTATGCCAGCCCAACCGCGATCGCGGTGGATGAGACGGGCGCTAGCGCGCTTGACCGCTTGGGATTGCCCAAGGGCACCCTGCACATGACGGGAAGCCAACAACTCACTGCCCTCAGCGCGCTTCGTGCCGGTGATCAGTTTGAGGTGCGCTCTGGCCTTAGTCCGATCAACAAGACCGTCACAATCGAAACCGGTGACACGCTCGAAACTTTGGCAACAAAGCTTCGTAGAGCATTGAATTTTCAAGCTGAAGTCAAGATCGTCACCACCGAGGGTGTTCGCCGGTTACAGATCAAACCGATCAATAAGCGCGATACCTTGGAGTTCATTGCCGGTCCGGAGGGCAAGGACGCCTTGTCAGGCCTTGGTCTGCCAGAGGGCATCGTTCGGACGACCATTACAAGCCGTAGTGGGAAGATTGCACCGGCTGACGGCAAGGGGCAAATCTATGGTCTGAAATTCGACGGCAAGATGACCTTGGATGACGCGAGTTCAATCTCTCACGTTGCGGCGGAGCTATCGACGGCGATGGGTGTGATTCGGCAGGCCTATAAGGACCTCCGCGAGGCTGCGACTCCTGAGGCCGTCACCCGGGCAGCGGCGGCGGCCAACGGACCGGTGC
The DNA here is from genome assembly GCA_031427275.1 of Alphaproteobacteria bacterium. Classification (GTDB taxonomy): domain Bacteria; phylum Pseudomonadota; class Alphaproteobacteria; order Caulobacterales; family Caulobacteraceae; genus Phenylobacterium. Next base: position 689 of record JANPNB010000121.1, read on the forward strand.
CAGCCTATCTGACCAATCAAATTTCCAACTACCGCGAGGCCCTTGCGCGCCTCGGTGGCGGAAGCTGAATAGCCAAGCTTGAAACCCAACCATCGGGAGGGTAGCCAGGGGTATGAATGCCCCTGCGCCGCCGCCTAAGGATCGTCGATTGCTCTTTGCCTTAGCTGGCGCTGCGGTGGCCCTGATCGCCGGCGTTGGGTTGGCCAAGCTGATATTTGATCGCCATCCCATCGACACTAAACCGCCGCCGGCTTCCCAAGCCGGGTTGATTGTCGAAGCCGGTAATTTTGATCAAGCCAAGCTCGATCCGGACGCAAAGCTGCGGTGTTTCGTCGGCGGTCAGTTTGTGGGTGAAGCGACGCTGGCAGACTGTGCTCAGCAAAACGGCGTGTTGACCGGCGGGTTAGATGTTGGCGTGGATGGGAGCGGCGCGCTGGCCGCCGCAGATCACGCTGGCGCGCTCTTGACGCCTTTGCCGCCGCCGGAGGTCAAAGCCGCCCCAGGCGAGGTCCCGAAAGCCCAGGGTCTGGTCGATAGTTGCTGGCGCTACGGGGGTGGCGAGTGGCGGAAACTTCAGACTTCGATGTCTTTAACCGCTTGTGTTCAGGCGCTTTATGCCGGTCGTTGCGAGCGGGAAGGCGGGGCAAGCTATGGCCGCTGGGCCACCCAGACCTTGAGGTTGGTGCCTGGACGCGTAGAGATTTCCTCAGACAATCGGTCGTTCCGGACCCTTTCTGAGCAGGGTGGCGGTTGTGCTCTGGGCCCGTTGGACCTGGAACGCTAATCGCAAGGCTCGCCTTGGCCCGTGCAATCCAGTAGCTTGATGCCATGCAAAAGCTCGTAACGCTCGCAACCCTAGTCGGCTTGGCCCTCGCCGTTTCAGCCTGTGGAACGAAAACCCGTCCTCCGGGTGACGCGGGTATCTGCTACCACGTCGAACCCCTGAAGGGGGGCAAGCTCAAGTACAATCCCATGGCCTCGCCGCAACCAAATCTGGAACACTGTGCCGCAGCCCTGGAAGCCATGCGGATTAAGTTCCTGAGCATGGGCGGCACCCGGTACGAGATCTATGGAGCCTATCAGGGCAATTTCGTTTTCGTTCAGCAGGAGGGGATATTCACCGCGCCCTCCCTAGAGGCCCACCGGTATCTGGCGCTTGTCAGAACGGGCGATGGACGCTTGGCGATTCCAAGCGCAATGCCGAGATAGACGCCAACGTCCTGTGGACGAATAGTGATAATTAGAACATATATAGAACATTCCTGTTGCCGCCGCCGTTCGCATTCGATAGCCTGCTAATAGCGGCACGAGCGCGCAACTACGGAAACGACAGGGAAATCACATGGCGGGCAGCGTCAACAAGGTCATATTGGTCGGCAATCTCGGTGCCGAACCGGAGATTCGAAGCCTGAATTCAGGCGATCGAGTCGCAAATTTGCGGATCGCCACGTCGGAAACCTGGCGCGACAAGTCGAGCGGCGAACGCAAGGA
>JANPNB010000122.1:0-4730 GCA_031427275.1 Alphaproteobacteria bacterium
ATGGTCGAGGCTTGGTCAAAGTCGGAGAACCGTTGGCTACGTCGTTTGGCGCTGGTGGCGACCATCGGCTTGAATTCGGCCCATTCTGGCGCGAGTGATGCCGACCGGACCTTGCCGATCTGTCGTCAGCTGGCTGCCGATGCCGATGATATGGTGGCCAAGGCCTTGGCGTGGTCGCTTCGCGCTTTGGCCAAGCGTGACCGCGCTTCAGTGGCTGAATTTATGCAGCAGATGGACAGTGTTCTCACAGGGGGCGTGCGGCGTGAGATCCACAATCAACTGAAGTTTGGGGCGCGGCGCGGATAGCGCCAGTCAGTCGTGACCGGCGATCACTTCAAAGAACGCATCAGCGACCCGCCCGGCACCTCCGCCATCGCAGATTTCAGCGGCAGCAGACCCGAGCTGACGGCGCAATTTGAGGTCTGCGGTGACGTGCACAATGGCGCGCGACAGGCTGTCATCAAAAACCGAGCCGCGACCATCAAGCACGATTGCAGCATTTCGTGTGGCGAGGGCTTCCGCAGCCGCCGACTGATTGTCGGCGACCACGATCAGGATCATCGGCAGGCCCAGGGTGCAGCCCTCCCAGATTGTCGAGCCAGCTGCAGAGATCAGGAGATCGGCGCGCGCCATGATCTGCGCCATATCAGTGGCATCGACGTGGACGGTCAGCCGTGAGTCCCGCGACGCGATGCGAGTCAGGGCTCTAAGGCTAGCAGACTGGCCGCCTATAACGACATCAAGCGCGACATCGCTGAGGCGAGGTCGCAGGAGGTCGACAATGCGTTCGGTGATCCCTGCTGGATCGCTCAGGCCCATGGTGATCATCAAGCGACGGACGGGCTGGTCGCGCCTAGCCAATGCATCTTGCCGCAAGTCTGCAAACTCAGCCCGCACGGGGGCATAGTCTGGCCCAAGCAAGAGCCGTGCCTTGCCGTCCATCAGGAGGGTATAGTCCAGCAAGTTTCGGGCGGGACCAGAGTCCAAGACAAGGTCGCCGCCTAGCGCCCGGTCGGCTAGGTCATCAATCACCAGGCAGGGCTTGCCGTCGGCGAGCGACAAGTGCTCCCCACGCCCCAAGCCGTAATGGTCAAAGACGATGGCATCGAACTTGGCCGCCGTAACTGTGTCGACCAAGGCGTTTGAGTCTAGGCCGGAAGCTGCCTCGCGAGGCATGTCCGGCGCGAAGACGTCCAATAGGGTTCCGACGTCTTCTGTGTTGGCAAACGCGCACACCGCGCCGCGAGCGGCGAGCGCCTGAGCCAAGGTTAGGCAACGCATAACGTGCCCACCGCCAATCAGAGGACCGGCGTTGGCGATGAACAGGACTTTGGGGCTCGAAGGAATCATCGCGTCCCCATGGAACGCTCAAATTGCCCTCGCCGATAGCCCGTTCGCGTCAATCGCTCGCGATCTGGGCATCAATGGCCGATTTGAAGATCACGAAGAAGATTTCAGGGTCGCCTGGATCGAGATCCTCGACCATGCCGGAGACGCGGTAGCCGCGCTTGATCAGCAGCTGGCGCATGATGTCATTGGACTCGTTGGCTGAGACGAACATCCGGTCGCCCTCAATCGCGGCCTCCAGATTGGCCAGCAGCGCCGACGCCACCCCCCGCCGCCTTAGGCCAGGCGACGTGGCGATAAGCTCGAGAAATGGATGCCCGAAGAAATCGCCGGAGACGGTAAACCCCACCAGCTCCTCATCCAGTATCAAGACCAGAACAGACCGCTCATGTTCGCCGCGAATGGAGCGGCTGATATAGTCATAGCGACGCTCCTCGCGTTCGGCGCTTTCATCGACAGCCAAGATTGAGCGGAGGTCGGCGGCGTTCGCTGCACGAATTTCCACACTCATGACGTCACCCGCGCGTCAAACATACGAATGACCTCACTGGCGGCGCGGTCTGTCTCGACCAGGGGTTCGTACTGCCAGTCATAAAGTGATCCGCCAAAGGGACGTGCCGCACCTAAGCGTTCCAGATCTTCATGGAACAGCCGGAACTTCAGACTGTCACCTTCCATTTTCAGGATGAAGACCGGTTTCCCCGTTGCGGCGGCTTCGGTAGCCATATTGGCGCTGTCCTCAGTGGCCAGCACGTAGTCCGCGGAGCCCAGAAACGCGAAATAGGGGTTCTCACCTTCCCCGTCCCAAATCACGCCTGGAATGTGCTTTAGCCGCGCGGTCAGTATAGCTCTGGCGGCGGGTGGCGTCCGGCGGGAGAAGGTGACCATCACCGAGCCGCCCGATTGACTGACCGGCAGTTCGATCTCGTGAGCCAGGGCGGCGGCCCGTTGCGGTGATAGGTTATGAGCTTTGGACTTACCGCCGATCAGCACAGCCACACGGGGGTGGGGCAGGGACCCGATCATCGCATCGAAACGCGCCGCCTCTGCGGCCAGCCGACCGGGCGTCACCCGATGCGGTGAGCCGGTGATCTGCAGCACATTATCGCCTTGTGTGCGGTCGTGTTTAGGCGCGATCACCAGGTCAAAGGGGCTGGTGGGCATACGGGGGTCTTGGATTTGGACTACAAGGCTGTGCGATTTCGACCATTTCCGAACGCGCATGGAGAGCGGCAGGGTGGCGCGCCCGGCGGCAATCCAGATGTCTGGCCAAAGGTCGGGCCATGGCGCAGAAATGTCGCTTTCAGACGTCAGGGCCCGCAAGGGAAATGGATTTAGGAACCAAGGCAGGCGGCCAACTCGCCCCTTCCAACCGATGGTCTTGACGACAATCTGAACCGGGCGTTGACGTCCAATAGCTTCAGCCAGACCTAAGGCTGGCCCAGCATTGCCCGCGCGACCATCAGAGACGGCCCAGATGGTGAGCGGTGAAATTGGAGACGGTGCCAAGGCCGAGATCGTCTAGGGCGCGCCTAGACCCACTCGACCTTGAGAATTTCGTAGGCCTTTACGCCGCCCGGGGTATTGACCTCGACCACGTCGCCCATTTCCTTACCGATCATGGCGCGCGCGATTGGCGAGGTGATTGACACCTTACCCGCCTTCACATTGGCTTCGTGTTCGCCAACGATCTGATAGCGCGCGGCATCCTCGGTGTCCTCGTCGACCACTGACACGGTCGCGCCGAATTTAACCTGGCTGCCCGAGAGTTTGGAGACGTCGATGACCTGGGCACGCGCCATCCGGTCCTCGATGTCGGCAATCTGCCCCTCGATCCAGCCTTGGCGCTCTTTCGCAGCGTGATACTCAGCGTTTTCCGACAGGTCGCCATGTTGGCGCGCCTCGGAGATCGCGGCGATTACTGCCGGTCGCTCCAACGTCTTCAAACGCTTCAAGTCTTCGTCGAGAGCCTGGTAGCCCTCGGCGGTCATCGGCACTTTTTCCATATCAGATGGGACTCAGTTTCGCCCTTTGGGATTCGTATTCCGGCCGCGGGCGCAGGCGACCGGGGGAAAGAGCATAAGGTCAGGGGCCCAAGAACTCAAGGGGGTGCAATGCAGCATATGAAGAAACGCCCCTACTCATCCCACGTTTCATGCAGCGTGTGGCGGTGAATCGAGGCTAGAGCATGTCCCGATAAGTGGCAACCGGTTATCGGAGCCAGACATGCTCTACCGTTTTGATTTAGAGCACAGTTTCTCCCTTCAGACGGTTCCGTCTAAAGGGAACGGGCTCTAGTTTATGGCCATGACGCCCGTGGCCACCGCTTCAATCATGATTATCGTCTCCGGGGCGGCTCATGCGGTGGTCAATGCGATCCTGAAATCAGGTCAGGACAAGATGTCTAGCCGTGCGCTGATCGATGGGTTCTCGGCGTTGATTGTCTTGCCCTTCGCTTTTGTGGTGGTTCTGCCAACGGGGGCATGGGGATGGCTTGGCATTTCGGGCGTCTTGCATCTGCTCTACCTGCTCTACCTGCTGTGCCTGATCAGGGCCTTCGAGGCGGCGGATATGACGGTCGCCTATCCTATCGCGCGGGGCGTCGCGCCGGCCATGGCCGCATCTGTGGCGGTCGGCGTCTTTGGTGAGCCCATCACTTTGGCGACCACGTGTGGAATCGGTCTGATCTCCGTAGGGGTGATGACGGTGGGGATGGGGCGTAGCGTCTCGCGCGACGGCCTTCTGTGGGCTCTAGCGACCGGGGCCTTGACGGCCCTCTATACGGTGTTGGATGCGCAGGGCGTCCGAGCCGCGCCCAGTGCGCCGAGCTACATCGTCTGGATCTACCTTATCGACGGCCTGATCATCGGCAGTGCCTTTGCAATTTGGCGCGGCCCGAGATTCCTGTTGGCGGCCCGCAGTGAGTGGAAGCCTGGGCTGGTGGCAGGCGCATTCTCCTTGGTTACCTATGGATTGGCGCTTTGGGCATTTCGGATTGGCGACACGCCGAGATTGGCGGCCCTAGGGGAAACCTCGATCTTGTTCGGCGTAGCGATTGCGGTGGTTTTTTTGAAGGAACGGCTGACGCTGGGGCGTCTGGTCGGGATCGTGACAATTGCTCTGGGCGCGGCAACCTTGCTGGCGGCGAACTGACAATCCAGTTGAGTCAACCGACGGGAGCGGTTGCGGGCACGGTCTCTAGCGGAGTTACGGGCATAATCGGCACTATCACAGGCGCAGGTACCCCCGCCGGAATTGCTGTCACCGGCAGGCGCTTGACCGCCACCCCCATCACCCCACGCCACAACTCCGCGGGCGCACCTCCGCCGGTGATCTTTCCCATCGGGGCGTTATCGTCGCGGCCCATCCAGACCACAGTGGTG
>JANPNB010000123.1:0-2827 GCA_031427275.1 Alphaproteobacteria bacterium
ATATCGTCAGGCGCACTGATCGGCTCGGCAAAGGCTAGCCGCGCGAACCAGGGATTGGGCGGGCGTCGGAAGGTAAGCGCCTCTTTGGAGCGTCCCAGGGCTTGGTCCAGACGGTCCAGCGTCGCGGCACCGAACCGCCTCGCCAAGGGTGCGCGGGGCAGGTCGGCCAGTTGGTCGATGCGGCGTAGGCCTAGACGCTCGATCTGGGCTGCGGCCTCCGGTTCGAGGCGCAGGGCTGCGGGGGATAGCGGGCCGAGCAAGGCCGCCTGTTCCCCGGGTGGAGCGATAGCCGCAGGGTCCTTGCCGAAATGGACCAAGGCCCAGGCCGCGCCGGGGGTATCGGCAATTGCGGCGCGAAAGTACAAGCCGTTACGGGCCAGGCGGGCGCGCAGATCAGCGATGAGGTGCGCCTCTCCACCCCAAAGGTGAGCGACGCCGGTGACATCAAGGAACAGACCGTCCGGGCCGTCGAGGGCCACCGCCGGGGAAAACCGCACGCACCAATCGGTCAGCGCCTTGAGGGCCAAGGCATCGGCCTCGGGTTCAGATTCGGCAGTGACAAGCTCAGGGCAACGGGCCGTGGCGTCCGTAGCCTTCTGGCCTGGATAGAGTCCGACCAACGCCGCAGCACGGTCCACCGCCGCCAAGACCCGAACCCCCCGGACTGAAGTGATCAGAGCGAAGGGGCCCTCTACATCCTCCCCTTTTGGGGGAGGTGGCCCAAGGGGCCGGAGGGGGTTGAAGCGCGTAGGTGGAGGGGCTTGAGCCCCCTCCGTCTCGTCGGGCTTTGCTCGCCGATCGTTCGTCAGGCCTATCGACAAATCGTTGTCGATACGATCCGCCCCGCAAGCGGGTCGACCTTCCTCAACCCCCAAACCGCGCTGCGCGCTGGTGGAGGATTTGGAGACCCCTTCACCCGGCGAGGCGCAGGGGTTGCGTCGGCGCCAATTGTCGATCGCCCAGCTGGGCGACCAGGCGCAGAGGATGCGTCCCATGGTGATCCTCATATGAATAAGCGTCAGCAGCTTCCATCAGCCAAGTGCCGGGGCGGCCGCTGCGACAGCGTTCTAAACTGACCTGCCAACGGGGCGGGCCAAGGCCGAATTCGCCAGGCGGTGTCTGGCTGGGAGCCGAGGCGATGGCCCAGCGGGTGGCCGCAGCGGTGCCCGATGCGCTCTTGCGCTCGCCGCCGCCATAGGGTCTGCGGCGCAGTACAAATCCGGTGGCCCCACGCTTTTCGCAGGCCAGTTGCAGCCGCCGACCAGCTACTAGGTCCACAGCCTCAACCTCGACAAAGACCGCAGAGACCCCCTGAGTCGCCAAGGCGTCCTCGGCCACGGCGAGAGCCTCGGCTTCATCGCGTGCACAAACCTGGATCAACCGGTCGGCGGGAAAACCCAGCCCCGCCAGCCCCGGCGCGAATAGGTCGTCGCGCCGCAGGATCCACACCGCCTCGCCACGACAAGCCAAGGGCGCAGCCATCAGGGCGGCGAAGGCGGCGGGCGCGGCGCAGGTTTCAGCCTCCATCCCCTGACCGGTCAGCTCATGCCAACAGGCCAGCGGTAGCCCGCCCTTCAGGAAGGCAGCGTCCAGATCCGGCGCGCCAAAAGGCAGGACGCCAAACGCCGCCCGGCTGCCGTTTTCCAGCGCAATGATCCTCGCCTTGAGCGCCGCTAGCGCGCTTACGCGAAAATCGGACATGGAATTCTGCTCCTTATAGTTCCTATTTTGTTCTAGTATGAGAACAAAAGGAGTCAATGGACTCTCGACTCAAAGTCTTTCAGTGCGTCAGACTTCAGAAATCATCCGACCCAGCCGCCTGGGAGCCATGGCGACGTAGCTCTGCTTCATCCAGGCCTTGAGGGTGTCGAGCTCGACCAAAATGTCATCTTCGGGATTGAAATGAGCGATGACCCAGTTGTGTTGTTTGTACCAGCCCTTGCTCTCGCGGACGTAATAGAGGTCGGCGACCATCTCTGCGGAGATCGGCAGTTTGACGGTTAGGGTCAGCTCATCAAGCGGCTCGTCCTTGTCGCCAAAAACAGCGAACCCCTTGCCACGAACCCGCATGTAACGCGTCACACCCCAACCCGGAGCAACATCGGTCTCCGGTAGGCTCAGGCCAAAGGCGGTCAGCTCGGCTTCCGCACGCTGATGAGGCGTCTGGGGCATGGTTGGATATTACCATGCCCCAGACCTTGAGTCTTAGAACCGCAGGGTCCGCGCTTCCTTTACGTGCGGCAGGGCGCGGATCTTATTCACCAAATCCTCGCTGGGATCATCATCCACGCCAACCAGCGCGATCGCGTCGTCGCCAGCCGAGACCCGGCCCAGATTGAAGGTTGCGATATTGACCTTCGCATCTGCCAACAAGACCCCCAGATTGCCAATGAAGCCGGGTTTATCCAGGTTGTTCACATAGAGCATCACTGGGCCGAAGGGCGCGTCGAGATCCATGCCCTTGACCTCAATGATGCGCGGCGTGCCGGCCATCACCGAACCTGCGAACGAACGCTTGCCCATGGCGGTGGTGACGGTGATGCGAACCAGGCTCTCATAAATCGGGCTGTCGTCCTGCTTGGACTCCGAGACGGTGATGCCCCGATCCTTGGCTACGGCCGGAGCCGAAACCATGTTGATCTCAGCCAGCATGGGCCGCATGACACCGGCCAAAGCTGCCGCTGTGAGGGGGCGGGTGTTGAGCTTGGCCACTTCACCTTCATAGGCAATGTCGATGGCCTTGACCTCGACATCGACCATCTGGCCGGCAAAGGCACCAAGGCGTTCGGCCAGTGCGATAAACGGACGCAGCTTTGGCGCTTCGTCG
>JANPNB010000124.1:0-2147 GCA_031427275.1 Alphaproteobacteria bacterium
GAGCAGCGGGGGCAACGGAGTGATCCACATGGGACTGTTGAACATTATCCGACGGATGCATTTGCGGCAGAAGCTGTCGATCCCCTAGATTGCACGGCTGACGGGAGTGTCACGGAATACCGTGACCAAGCATCTGGCGGCGAACACCATCGAGCCAAAGTTCGCGACGCCGGAGCGGCAAAGCAAGATTGACCCCTTTGCTGATAAGTTGGCGGTCTGGCTGAAGACCGATGCCGGGAAGTCGCGCAAGCAGAAGCGGATCATCTGGCTCAGAACGTCGGAGGGGAGTCAAAGGTCCAAAGTCACGGCCGAAATTCGCAGGCTGGGTGCGCTGCGGTCTCAGGCGTCACTTGATCCATGCCCTTATCGAATTTCCTGAAATCCTGTTGTCAGATCAAAGCATCGGGGCTGCTTGCTGTCGAACAAGCGAACCGGGCGGGGATTGGTTTGCCAAGCGACTTGACCAGCGCTATGGCTTTGCTGACGCCAGAGGCTGGATTTCTCGTTTTCCGATGACTTCAGGGCACGCGAACGGTCATGTTTGGCGGGCCGGGACTTGGTTCCAATCTGCACGCAACGGGTTGGATCAGGGTCGGGGCCATCTGGTTCAACCCGTCGGGTTCGGCACGGAATGCGCCAAGTCAGGGAACGTTCGGCCCTTTTGGGGCGTTCCTGTCAGGAGCCACAACGCTCGTGACTGACCCAAAGGAGAATAGCCAGATGGACCATTCCACACACACTCGGCTTGTCGACAGCGAACTCAACGAAGCGAACCTGATGGATGCCGTGGTCTACGGCGCGGATGATGAGAAAATCGGCTCTGTGGCGCATGTGCACGGCATGGGGGCCGCGACGCAAGTGATCGTGGATGTCGGCGGATTTCTTGGCATCGGCGCAAAACCGGTCGCCATGACGACGAGCCAGTTGGACTTCATGCGTGATGAAGACGGCGATGTTCACGCGACAACCTCGTGGACCAAAGAGCAGATCAAGGCGATGCCCGAGCATCATCACTGATCCTGGGGCCCCGCAAGGCAGACCCGCCCTTTTACGCATTCGGGTCAGCGACAGGCATCGCTGGCCCGCCCCGATCAGAGGGAAAGCGATGGCGAGAACAGTTCTTCTAATGTTTGTTGCCATAGCCTTGACAGGGACCGGGATCATCCTGAATTCCGGTGAAAGGGTGATCGTCAGTACGCAAGCAGGGTGTGGCACAAACTGCGTCCTGCCTGCGCCAAATCCGGGTCCGATTCCGACGGTCAACATTGCCCCAGCTGTCGGCTGGCCGGATGGCGCGACGCCACCCGCGGCCTGCGGGATTACGGTGACTGACTTTGCCACCGGGTTCGATCATCCCCGGTGGCTGGACATGCCGCCAGATGGCGATTTGCTGGTCGCCGAACGTAACGCCCCCGCTCGGCTCGACACAGGGTCCGGTATGAACGTCTGCGTTAACAGAGTGGGGCGGGTTGAGCCGGATGGAATGATCCCATGGGCGTCCTGTGCGTCATGCTGACCAGCCGGTGTTTGACCGTCGCCGCTTCTGCGATTGGCGGAATCCCACTTATGCCGAAGCTAAGCCGGGAACGTCTGTGGATACGGGACGTTGGTCCAGTGCGCGTTTCGCGCGGACCAGAGGACGAGACCACCATGGCAAACACCAATCCGAGGAAATCTGCACTTCACGGTGCGGCCGCTGCATCGCACAGCAAGACCGACGCCGCAAAGGATCAGGCCAAGCCGTCGAACGCAAAGTCCAATGACACAGGCCGCCCGGCTGTTGACGCGGGCCACAAGAACGACAGCGGCAAGAAATCCCGCTGATGCGGCTCGGCCAAGGCCAGACGGGCGCAATGCAGCCAACTTGACCGCCTCCCCCATACCCAAAGGACCATTCCATGAAAACGCTTGAAGAAGCCTTCCACCACACCCTGCAAGACATCTATTATGCCGAAACCGCACTGACCAAAGCCCTGCCGAAGGTGGCAAAGGCCGCAGGCAATGCGGAATTCAAGGAACTGGTGCAGGCCCATCTGGCCGAGACCAAGGAGCAAATCGTCATTCTCGACAAGGTGTTCGCCTCGATCGGGCAAAAGGCTGTCGGTATCAAATGCGATGCGATTGACGGTCTGATCAAAGAAACCGAC
>JANPNB010000125.1:0-1976 GCA_031427275.1 Alphaproteobacteria bacterium
CCGCGCGGCAATTCTCGGAATTGGCTGCGGTCGGGTAGAGAATGTCGATATCGGCAGCGTCGAAACGACCGCCATTGAACATCGATGACCCAGCCAGCATGCCTAGGATCTGACGCACGCCGTTCTTTGTGACCTTGTCGATCTGCACCTGGGAATGCCGAGAAATTCGGCCTTGGAACTCGACCAAGGCTTGATCGACTGCGACGGCTACATCGTCAACGGCGACTTTCAACCGGCTCTTATCCACCGCAGCGAGGCCGGCATGGTGGCTCAGCAGGCTCGCAATATAGGGCGAACCGTTTGAGACGGCGGTGATGAATTCGGTCGCGACTGGATCGTAACCAACGCTCGACACGGTTTGCCCGTTCTCGATCAGGTGGTGAATTTCGGCAGTGGTCATTTTCGGTACTTGCAACGCGAAAATGTTACGGCGGATCGAAGGAATGTGTTCCACGAGCTCGGTCAGATCGCCCGCGACACCGGCAATAACCAATTGCACGCGCACAGAGCGGTCGGAAAGATTCTTGATCAATTCGGCGATGTTGCGGCGGAAATCCGCCGACTCGCAGATGTCGAACTCATCCAGGATGATCAACACGCGGGTGCCAATGATCTTGGCGAACACGTCAGAAACTTGACGCGGTGAGACCTGACCCTTTGGAAGTAGGTCAGCAACCGACTGTCCGCGCTCAGATTCTTCTGCGGTAGGCGAGAAGCCGGAGTGGAACAGCAGCGGTATTTCCGCCGCGACAGCCCGGAACAGCTCATCGAAATTGGAGCTGGCCCCGCAGGACGAATAGATCACGATGTAGCGAGCATCACGCGCGGCTTGAGCCAAAACGTGGACGAGGCTGGTCTTGCCGATACCCCGTTCACCGTAGAGGATTACGTGAACCCGCTGGTCTTCCAGACTGCGGATCAGGGTCGTCAGCACATCGACGCGCCCCGCAAACATCCGACGATCAACAACCGGTTGGGAAGGCGTAAAGGCTGCACGCAGCTTCATCCGCGCCGCGCCGAATCGATCCGACAGTTTTGGACTGAGCTGATCGCCAGCCGTCGATTGGAACTTCGGGAAAGATGGCAACAAGCCGCCCGCCTTTCGCCCCGCTCCATCGGCAGGCACTGAGGCGGTCATAATCGAGCCAGCAAAGGCCTTGGTTGGTTCCGCAGGCTTGGGCCTACGGCTCCAAGTGCTTGGCAGAAATCTATTTACCCAGCTCACGGCGCCTCCTGGCACGCTTTGTCGCAATGCATCATCAAGACGACGGTCGGATGGCGACCAGAGCGGTCACAATACCATAGACACCGGCCTTGTGGCGACACTTTGGCTCATCACCGGTTGCGTCGGCGTTAATGATGCCAGGCGGATTTCAACTCGTTCTTAGAATTTTAGATTAAACGGCTTTAACACCACCACAATATAGACCAGCACGCCGATAACCAGGGCGGCACCGAATTGTTCCTGGTGATTGTTACCGAGATAATTGGCAATCGCGCAGCCGAACGCGGCGGGCATGTACTGAACAATATGATCCTTGGGGGCTTCATCGGTGGTCGAGCGATGCAAGAACAGCACGATCAGACCCCCAAAAATGGCGACGGTCACCCAATCGAAAATCGTTTCCATATTCTCGGTCCCAAACCCTAAACCGCGCCTGGCTGAGCCAAGGCTCAACACATTTCCTTCGCAGGGCCTGCAAGCGCCGTGCCGCCACGATGCTGGGTAAATAGGGGCTAAGGCCTTAAATGGAATGAATCCGCGGGCCAAAATGCAGCGCCTGGACGGAAATGGCTTGTTGCTGTCGTTGGATGGAGTCCCGAAATGAAAACGGCGACCCTCTCGGAGCCGCCGTTCTGAATTCGTAGATCCCAAGTGACTTCTAGGAGGTTTTTGCTTCGTCCTTGGCACCTGACGACATTTGGCGCTCGGCGATCCGGGCGGATTTCCCGCGACGATCACGCAGATAATAGAG
>JANPNB010000126.1:0-3660 GCA_031427275.1 Alphaproteobacteria bacterium
GGACCTCTCCATTTACGCGTCCACCAATAGCGAATGGGACTTCAACAGCATTTGGGCGCCGCCCAATCAGGTGGGCCAGAACAACGGCGCTTCGAGCTCCTATTACCCAATGATCTACGCCCTGACGCGCGTGGTCGCCGCGAGTGCCGGTGATGCGACCAAGACCTATGGTCAGGAAAACCCTGCGTTCAGCTTCAGCACATATGGCGGCCCGGCAAGCTATGTGTTTGGTCCAACTGACAGCCTCGCCGAGGCAGCTCTGGTCAACCCGAAGCTCGATGCCGGAACCGATGCCGGGACTTATCCAATCCTGGATCACGAGGCACTCAGCGACCTGGGGTCCATCTACCGGATCGTGAACCTGGGCGGTCAACTGACCATTTATCCGGCGGATTTGACCGTATCGGCGACGGCGTCGGCAGACCCCCAGACGCGGTACTATGGCGATGCCAATCCGGCCCTGACCTATAGTGTCACCGGGTTGGTGGGGAGCGACAGCTTGAGCGGTGCCTTGGCGACCTCGGCGATCCTGACCTCGCCGGTTGGGAGCTATGCGATCACCCAAGGCAGCTTGGCTGCACCCTCCAACTATGTGCTGACCTATGTCGGCTCGACCCTACGCGTCACCCCTCGTCCGATCAGTGTGATCGCCGCCGAACTGAGCCGTGCCTATGGCGATGCCAATCCGGTCCTGACCTATAATGTTACCGGTTTGGTAGGCAGCGACAGCCTGAGCGGGGCTCTAGCGACCTCGGCGACCCTGACCTCGCCGGTGGGTAACTATGCGATCACTCAAGGCAGCTTGGCGGCTTCATCCAACTATGTGCTGACCTATGTCGGCTCGACCTTGACGCTGACGCCTCGGCCGATCAGCGTGATCGCCAGTGCCCTCAGCCGGGTCTATGGCGATGCCAATCCGGTCCTGACCTATGCTGTCGGCGGCTCGGGCGTGGTGAACGGTGACAGCCTGACGGGCGTGCTGGCGACCTCGGCGACGACGGGCTCCAATGTAGGAACCTATGCGATCACCCAGGGCAGCTTGGCAGCCTCGGCCAACTATGCGCTCAGCTATGTGGGCGCTGATCTTCAGGTCATCCCGAGATCGGTATCGGTTACGGCCGACGCCTTGAGCCGGATCTATGGCAACGCCAACCCGACCCTGACCTATGTGGTCACTGGCGCTACATCCAAGACCGGGCTGATCAATAGCGACACCTTGAGTGGGGCACCGACGACCACTGCCGTGGCCAGCTCCAATGTAGGTAGCTATGGGATCAGCTCCGGGACCCTGAGTGCGCCCAATTATGTGGTCAACTTCACCGGCGCGACCTTGAGCGTGACGCCGGCCACCCTGACCTATATCGCCGATCCGGCCCGGCGCTATGTCTATACTGCCAATCCCACCCTGACTGGGTCGGTGAGCGGCTTTGTCTTGAGTGACACCTTGGTCAGTGCCATCACAGGGGAAATTCGCTTCCAGAGCGTCGCCGAGCCAGCCTCGCCGGCGGGGAACTATGCCATCATCGGATCGGGCCTCACCGCCAAGTTCGGCAACTATGTCTTCGTCCAGGCTTCTGAGAATGACAGCGCGCTGACCGTCAAGCTGCCCCCGAGCCAGCCTAGCTCGGCCTCCAATCCACCGGCGATCCAAGGCCCAGGCGGTGAGGGAGGTTCAACCCCGCTCCGGTTTGCGGACTCACGACCCTATGACGTCAACCCGCTGGCTCTGGCCATCGACCCCTGCGTCGCCGCAGGCTCGGCGACCACCAACGCCTGCGTGCTTGCCCAAGCTAGGAAGGACACGCCGCTCCAAACAGCGTCCATTCGATAACGGAGCCCCCTCAGGAGAGATCCATCTACCTCGGCGTGTACCGCATCTTGTCTCTCGCTAAATTGCCGAACTTGGTGATTTCTTCGTTGTAGCTGAGTTTGACGTTGCCGATGGGGCCGTGGCGTTGTTTGCCGATGATGATGTCGGCTTCGCCAGCGACTTGGTCCATCTGGTCTTGCCAGGTTAGATGCTCGGCGGTGCCCTCGCGGGGCTCCATGCGGCTGAGGTAATAGCTCTCGCGGTAGATGAACATGACCATGTCGGCGTCTTGCTCAATGGAGCCGGATTCACGCAGGTCTGAGAGCTGCGGCTTCTTGTCTTCGCGGTTTTCGACCTGGCGGGAGAGCTGGGCCAGCGCAATGACCGGGACGGAGAGTTCCTTCGCGAGCGCCTTGAGGCTCTGGGTGATCATCGAGACTTCTTGGACGCGGTTGTCGCTCTTTTGGTCGCCGCCGGTGATCAACTGGAGGTAGTCGATGAAGATGACATCCAGGCCGTGCTGGCGTTTTAGGCGGCGCGCGCGGGCGGCCAGCTTGGCCATGGTGATGCCGCCGGTGGCGTCGATATAGAGCGGTGCTTCCTGGATTTCGAGGGCGGCGTCACGAATACGGCCAAACTCAGAAGCGTCGATTTCGCCCTTGCGCAGGCGGTCGCCGGAAACCCCGGAGACCTCGGCCAACAAGCGCATAGCCAACTGCTCGGCGGCCATTTCCAGCGAGAAGAAGGCGACCACCCCGCCGGCAACGGTTTTCTTTGAGCCATCGGGCTGGGGCTCCCAGGCATAGTGCTTGGCGATGTCGAAGGCGATGTTGCAGGCGAGGCTGGATTTGCCCATGGAGGGGCGCCCGGCGATGATCACCAGGTCAGAGGGGTGCAGGCCGCCGATCTTTTGGTCCAGGTCAATGAGGCCGGTGGAGACGCCTGCCAGCCCGCCGTCGCGGCTGTGGGCCTCGGCCGCCATGGCGACGGCGCCGTGCAGGGCGTCAGCGAAAGGGATGAAGCCCTGCGAGGTGCCGCCGGTTTCGGCCAACGCGTAGAGCTGGGCCTCGGCAGACTCGATCTGGTCGCGGGCCGAGCGATCTTCGTCGGGGGCCTGAGCCGTGACGGAGATATCACCGCCGATGCGGATGAGATCTCGGCGGATCGCTGAGTCATAGATCACCCGACCATAGTCGGGAATATTGGCGGCAGGCGGGGCGCGGTCGACGAGATCAGCGAGATAGCGAACCCCGCCGAGTTCCTCGAAAGCCGGGTCGCGGCTGAACTGTTCGGCCAGCAGGATGGGTTCGGCCAACTGCCCCTTGCGGATATGGGTCTCAATGGCGGCGAAGAGGCGTTGGTGAAAGGGCTCGTAGAAGTGCCTCGCCTGGAGGAAGTCGCCCAGGCGTTCAAAGGCGGCATTGTCGTAGAGAACCGTGCCCAAAAGAGCTTGTTCAGCCTCGATATTGGCCGGGGCGTGCGGGATGATCGTGTCGTTGTGAGCGACGCGGAGGTCGAGAGCGGGGACGAGGGCCATGGGTTAACGATAGCCTAAGGAATGACCGGCGCGCACTGTGGCGTTTGGTCGGACCCACAGGTTTGACGGGGGCCTGTGGAGAACCTCGCGCATTTTCGCCGCCGTGGGCGGTTGGGTCGCCTAATGGTCAAGGGTCAAAACGTTCGAGACTGAGCGCGAGCCCGGGCGCATAGCAAAACAGCCCGGAGGTGATCCGGGCTGTTTCCTTTAGTTTCAGGGTGGTGACGCTCTTTGCGCTACATCACCAGGTTACAGCCACACGACCGTACACATACCGTCCCGAGCGACCGAACGGCGCGTAGTTCGAGAACGG
>JANPNB010000127.1:0-2334 GCA_031427275.1 Alphaproteobacteria bacterium
ATGATCTCTTCCTCGTCGCACACAATGGTGCCCTGGCCTGGCGCTTCGCCCGGCTCGACAAAACTAGATAACACCCGCAGCGGCACGTTCTGGGCCATAGCCAGCTCGACCGAGCGGGTTTGCAGCACCTTGGCCCCCAAAGACGCCATTTCCAGCATCTCTTCGTAGGAGATCTTGTTCAACTTGCGGGCCTTAGATTCGATGCGTGGGTCGGTGGTGTAGACCCCGTCCACGTCGGTATAGATATCACAGCGGATGGCCTTCACGGCAGCCGCAATGGCCACGGCGCTGGTGTCGGAGCCGCCCCGGCCCAGCGTGGCGATGCGACCATCACGGGTCACGCCCTGGAACCCGGCGATCACGGCGATTTGGCCGCTGTCCATGGCGGCGGCGAGGTTGTCTGGCGGCACGTCGTCAATGCGTGCCCGACCGTGCGCGTTATCGGCGATGATCGGGATCTGCCAGCCCATCCACGACCGCGCCGGCAAGCCCATATTGCGCAATGTCATGGCCAGCAGACCGGCCGTCACCTGCTCGCCCGACGCCACCACCACGTCATACTCGTCATCCGATGACGGCAGACCCGCCGCCGCAGGGCCGGAACCATCCGTCCAGGCGACCAGCTCGTTGGTTTTGCCCGACATGGCAGAGACAACGACCGCAACCTGGTGACCCGCAGCCACCTCTGCGGCCACCAACCGGCCCACGCGCCGAATGCGCTCCAAGTCGGCCACCGAAGTGCCGCCAAATTTCATTACCAGCCGAGACATGGGTGCTCGTCACAAGCTCCGGGCGAGGAGGGGAGGGACCCGCCTTCTAGCGAGGCTGTGGCCGGGGGGCAATCGGATTGACAGACGGAGGTGTGCAACCTATCTAACAACCTATCAAATTGTGTGGTTGATATGAATAGTCAGGATGTAGCTCGCGTCGTCCAATCGCAGGCCACTGTTTCCGACAAGATACGCGCCTTGGCCCGGGCCGGGGTCTCGCGCGCCGACATCGCTCGCCACCTGGGCAAGCGCTACCAGCATGTTCGCAATGTGCTGGAGGCCGACAGGGTTCGAGAAGCCCCGCCACCCTTGGGCTTTGCAGAGCAGGCGTCGCGCGATTGGGTCGCGCCGCCGCCGGACCCCCTAGACCGCGAGGTCAGGATATTCCGCTTGGTGGTCGATAACGAAGGTCGGGTGACGCTGCCGCCCCAGGTGCTGAGCCGTCGGGGTCTGACACCAGGTTCTGTGCTGGCCGGTCGGTTCGAGGGCGAGGAATTGACGGTGATGACCGCGGACACGTCAATGAGACGAGCTCAGGAATTGGTTCGGAGGTTCATCCCTGAAGGCATTAGCCTGTCAGACGAGTTGATCGCTGATCGTCGCCGCGAGGCAGCCCGTGAAAGGCGCAAGTGAGCAGTTTCATCATGGACGCCTCGGCGGTGTTGGCGGTGATCAATAGGGAACCGGGAGCGGCCTATGTTTGGGACCGAATGCCGGGCTCCAGCATATCTTCGGTGAACTATGCCGAGGTCATCACGAAATTGATCGAAAACGGCAGCCCCGCCAAAGCCGCAAAGGAGGCCATCGACGATTACCTCTTGCAGGTAATCTCAGTGGATGCAGATCTTGGCGCGCGCATGGGAACCCTGCACGAGGTTACCCAGCGCAGGAATATTTCCCTGGGCGATCGGGCCTGCCTGGCGCTGGCCGAACGTCTCAAACTGCCGATCCTCACCGCAGACCGGGCGTGGGCAAAACTCGATCTGGACTTGACCATTGAGCTGATCGGCTGAAGGTCATTTCCATGACCGCCATCTCCAGTATCGACCCCGCCGAGGTCGAGCGCTTTTCCCGCATTGCCGCCGAATGGTGGGACCCAAAGGGCAAGTTCTCGGCCCTGCATAAGTTCAATCCCGTGCGGCTAAGCTTCATTCGCGAACAGGCCCTTCTGCGGTTCGGTCGCGACGGTTCCGCCCGGCGGCCTTTTGAGGGTCTGCGCCTTCTCGATATCGGCTGCGGCGGGGGTTTGCTCTGTGAGCCCATGGTGCGCCTGGGGTTTGAGGTGACTGGCGTCGATGCCTCGGCACGCAATATCGGCACCGCAAGTGCCCATGCAGCCGAGCATGGCCTGATCGTCGACTACCGCGCCTCCACCGCTGAGGACCTGTTGGCAGAGGCTTCTGCTCCCTTTGACGTGATCCTCAATATGGAAGTGATCGAGCACGTGACCGATCCTGGGGCGTACTTGCGCACCTGCGGTCGCCTGCTCGCTCCGGGTGGTCTGATGATCGTTGCGACCCTCAATCGAACCCTCAAGGCCTTTGCCCTAGCCAAGGTCGGGGCG
>JANPNB010000128.1:0-2465 GCA_031427275.1 Alphaproteobacteria bacterium
GATGGTGCCAATGCCGGAAGAGATGCCGCCGACTAGGCCCGTGATCAGGCCAATCTTCGCCAGGTCGAGCATATAGTCGCCGCTAGGCTGGGCCAGAAACTGCAGCCAAGTCCATGAGGCGTGACCGGCCGGATCACCATAGGCTCGGGCGAATAGCGGCGGTACAAACTGGCCCCAGCCGTATCCCGCGAACGAGGCCAGCGTCAGGCCCAGAACCATGTTGGCAACGGGCCACTTGGTGAAGAGTATCTTGGCGACTTCCCAGAGTTCCTTAAATTCACCAGCCATGGTGGCTTTTTGGGGCGCACGTGCGGCAATCGCTGCCTCACCTTGGTCCAACTCTGAGTGCCCGCGTGCGGGTTCCTTGATCAACAGCTTGATGGCAATGGCAATCACCACACCGGGCAAGCCCACCAACATGAAGGCAACGCGCCACGAGAAGTTCTGCGCCAGATAGCCGCCGACCACCGCGCCGAACATCGACCCCATCGGGATGCCGAATGCATAGATGGCCAAGGCCGAGGCCCGCTTCTTGGGCTCGAAATAATCGCTGAGCAGCGAGTGAGCGGGTGGGGAGAGGCCCGCCTCACCAAACCCGACCCCGAACCGATAGGCCGCCAGGGTGACAAAGCTGCCAGCCGTTCCGCAGAGCGCGGTGAACCCAGACCAGATCAGAATGGCTGCCGAGATGATATTGACCCGGCTGAAACGCTCGGCCAGTCGCGCAATCGGAATGCCCAGGAGGGTGTAGAGCAGCGCAAAATAGAGGCCGCCCAACAGGCCAAGCTGGGTGTCAGTTATCTTCAGATCGACCTTGATCGCCTGACCAATGGTGGAAATGATCGTTCGATCCACGAAGTTCAGCGTGTAAGCGACGACCAGCAAGGTCAAAACCAGGGAACGATACCTTGGCGTATAGACCGGCTTTCCGCCAACACTCGCATCGGCGCTCAAGTCTGCCATGTGCCTCACACCCTAAACCCAATTGTTGTCCCGACTGTCGCGCGACAATTGAACAGGAGAAGGGTTCTAAATCTCCGACTCGGCTCGAAAAGCTGCGACAGCCCCGCGCAAATATCCGGTCAGGGTCACAATGGCCAGAAGTGCTGCAACGACCAAGCACAGCGATCCCACGAACTGCGAGGGCAAACTTAGGTCTGGGAGCGCAAAATTTGGAGCAATCAGGAACCCAAAGCCGATCACCTGAAGCGTCACGCGGCCTTTCTCGAGCCCGTGGACCGGGGTTTCTAAGGATCCGGGCAGCGCCTCGTTCAACGAGCCGACGATCACGTCCCGTGCAATGAGGGCCAAACCTCCGGCCAGCACCAAGGGATCGCGCAGGCCTGCGCCGATCAACCCGCCAACCACAACAACCGTCAAAAGACGGTCGGCCAAAACATGCAGCATGGCATTAAAGGGCGAGAACGGCGTCCGCCGCAGATAGCCTTCGACGAGCCCGCCAAGACCGACAAACATGAAAACGCTCAGCGCCGCCCAATAGTGGAACAGCCCACCCTCAATGAGCAGCCAAAACAGTGGTGCCAACAGCGCCAGACGGCCAAAGGCGACGAGATTTCGATTCATCTGGACAGTTCTCTAACAGCAACGGAGCCGACACTGCGCGGCTTCGGTCTCCATGTCGAGATATGCAAACGGCGACGCCCTGGGGGAGGCGTCGCCGATGCGATCTGCGGTAGGCTTTGCCGGACAATCCCCACCAAAATGGGGTGCTGGGGGGCTCAGGGACCATCTGGTATGGATCAGCCGACCCTCACCATATCGATCCGAGGTGTGGCGCGACAATGATCAGATTAAGGCGATTTCGCGTCACCCTTAACGGGTCGCCGATACCATGCCCGACAACAAAACGCCGCCCCTGCGGGCGGCGCCTGTCGAACGCATTAGAGGGTGTGAACTAGGCCGCGATACGACGACGTGAACGCAGCGTCGCACCGACCATTCCAAAGCCCGCAATCATCATGGCCCAGGTCGCAGGTTCAGGAATGCCACCGGCTCCCAAGCCAAGGGTAAAGCCATGCCAGTTCTCACTGGTGTCGGTGAAGGTCAGGCTGCTAAACGTGCCGGAGAA
Source organism: Alphaproteobacteria bacterium (assembly GCA_031427275.1). Lineage (GTDB taxonomy): Bacteria > Pseudomonadota > Alphaproteobacteria > Caulobacterales > Caulobacteraceae > Phenylobacterium. The sequence continues at coordinate 2,090 of JANPNB010000128.1, forward strand.
TTTCAGCACGCCGTGCACCTCGCCAAGACCGTTAAAGCCCGTGTTACCCCCAAAGGTCCCAAAGGTACCGGAGCCCCAATAACCCGCGCCCTCGCTGACGATAGAGAAGGGACGGTCAAACGTGACGGTATTACCGTTCCAGCTTGTGAAGGCCATATAGAGGTCGGTAACCGGCGCAGAGAATGAGATGGTCTTAGTGCCGCCGGCGTCCAGGGCTATGACATCCACGCCGGTAGGACGGTTAACTACGCCCTGCGTGTATCCGCCATCGACCCAAAAATCGGTGCCGACATTGTTGGTTTGGGCGAAGGAATACGGTCCGTTGTAGGTGACGCCTACGGCACCGATCGAGCCGCCCACGATACCGGCGCTTGCG
>JANPNB010000129.1:0-6197 GCA_031427275.1 Alphaproteobacteria bacterium
GGGCATCGTCCGCTACTTCATTGAAGTGCTGCAAAATCAGCATGTGGATCTCATTCCAGAGATGCTGGATGCGAACTACACCTTCGACGGCCAGCCCAGCGACGTCGCGGGCAATGTGGCCTTTGTAAAGTCCCTACACGACCAGTTTCCAGGCATGACCTATGATATTTTTTGGGTCGTCGGTGATGCGGACATGGTGGCGATGCGCTGGCAACTCAATGCCCCAGCCACGGCGACCCGGGGTTCCGGCACGATCCAGGGCACCAATCTCGTCAAGTGCAGAGACGGCAAGGCCTTTGCCAATGTTCAGATCTCCGAGGGGCTGGTTCTGGACGCGCCCCCTAAAGCTTAAACGCCTCTATTGGGTCGCCTTCCCGCTGCGAGGCGGGAAGCGGCTCTGCTCATCGATCTTCTTCTGAATGACAGCTTTCGCGGTGGGATCGCTCACGGCTGAGAGCGTCCTGGCTTTTTGGAAATTGGCGATGCCGAACGCCAGCTGCAGCGAATAGTCCAGCGCGGTCGCCTTGGCATCGAACGGAGTGCCGGCCGGCACATTGCGGAACCAGTTGGCAATATCCTTGGCCGGGGTCTTAGGGCCAGGGGCGAGATTATATTGAATAGGGCTTTCAGCCGTGCTGTGGCAGGACAGGCAGGACGAGGCCGGGTTATCGACAGGTCCATTGAGCCGATTCTGGTAGCCCAGATGCTGCAGTCGAACCTTTGGGTTGATCCAGCTTTCCTTTAACGATCCGGTGCCGTCATATCCGGGATCATTGCCCCACATAACGCCAACTGGCGCGACATTTCGCCAGCCCCTGCCAGGTGGTCCATCGATACCTCCGCCGTAGACGAAGGTTCCAAAGACCCAGCCCGTTGCCTTTGCGCGTTCGTCTTTCACGGCGATATCGATCTGGAGCAACCGCAGGTTCTGGAGTAACCGCGGGCTCTTCGGGTCAGGCTCTATCGAACCATCCTGATCGTTCTTGTAGACATAGGCAGTCCACTCCGGTGAACCAGCCAAGAACGGAACCTCGCTTATTGGCGCCGTCGTGAACAGCAATTTCGCCGAAACCGTTCCCTCGGGCATCAAGGACTTGCTGGCGTCTGGCTGACCGTGATCAGACCACACGCGACCGATCGCGACGCCGCCGGGCGCGTTGTAAAAGCCTATCGCGTAATTGTTCCAGACCTTGGTTTGACCAGGTGCAATCTGGAACGGCACCGACGCAAGCTCTCGGGTCAGACCATGGATCGGCTCACGCCCATTGGGCGTAAAGTCCATCCAAGGCGCGTTGTACCAACCCCGAACGGTGTTCTTTGTCGGATCAAAACTGCGCTCGGTCTCGCGGATATTGCCCTCGTAGAAATACTCCAAGACCGACCTCAGATAGGCATCTGGCTCCGTCATAGGATCGAACTTCAGCCAGGGTTGAACATCCTTGGGGGCCACCTTGGGATAGGCTTGGCTTAGTTTGAACAAGGGCCCCTTCCAACCGGCTGGCGGCGGGACAGTCGAACTGCAAAATGGCGTGGTGGGCGTGTTGCAAGTGGCAGGCGATTTAGCCGAAGCCTGCGGTCCGACGGTGAACGCCGTCAGACCAAATGCCATGGTTGTCGCCAGAAGAGTTGAAATGCGCATGTCGGCCCCCCGGATTTATGCGTTTGTCGGAGGAAAACACAGTTTGGGGACAACCGCACCTACCAAATTCACCCGTTAGGGTCGCTGGCGATATAGGAGGGCCGCGCGGCGATGGCCTTGTGGAAGGCGGTCAAGCTTGGCCGGGTGGCGCGCCAGTCTTCCTCTGGAAAGCGGAAGTCGAGATAGCCCAGGCCACAAGCCACCCCGATATCGGCCAGGGTCAAGTCGTCCCCCGCCCTTCGTTCGGCGGTTTCGAACATGTCCAGCGCGCGGCGGATCTTGCCCATTTGGCCCTGCGTCCAGTCGTGCCAGCGCAATGGCTCAGGGCGCAGCGCCATCTCGTAGCGCGCCAGCAGTGCGGCCTCCATTACGCCATCGGCGGCCGCGTGCTCGGTCAGCACCGTCCAGCGCGCCGGACCTTGGCTTGGGGTCAGCGACTTTTCTGAAAGACTATCCAGATAGCCGACAATCACGCCGCTGTCGTAAAGCGCGCGACCATCCTCCAGCAGCAAAGTCGGGATCTTGCCAAGTGGATTGGACACGGCCAGGGTCATGTTGGGGGCCACCGGCGAGGCGGCAGCGACCTCCATGATGATCTGGTCGGCAACACCCAACTCATGGGCCGCCATGATGACCTTGCGCGCGAAGGGTGAGGCGGGGGAATAGAAGAGCTTCATGCTAGGGCCTGTTTCCATAAATCGTCGATTGCGGGTTTGGCGCGAAGGTCTAGCCTAGGATCAAAGGCACACCAGACGGCCAACAGGGAACCGCTCATGAACCAACTTGTGGGAAATATCAAAGCAGGCTCAATCGAACTGGCACCGCTGACACCGACGATTGGCGCAGAGGTCGGCAACATTGATCTCACTAAGCCGATAGACGCCGGCGTTGTCGCCGACCTGAAAGCCGCCTTGCTGGACTGGAAGGTGTTGTTCTTCCGCAATCAGGACGTGACCACCGAACAGCACTTGGCCTTTGCCCGGAACTTTGGCGATCTTGAGGCCCATCCTTTCGCACCATCCAAGCCGGGTTACCCAGAAGTTCTGGCCATCACCCACAACGACAAATCTAAGGGCCGGGAAAACACTTGGCATTCCGATGTCACTTGGCGGGAGAACCCGTCCCTAGGCTCGATTCTTCACGCGCTAGAAATTCCAGAGGTTGGCGGCGACACCCTGTTCGCCGACATGTACGCCGCCTATGAGGGCTTATCTTCCGAGGTGAAAGCCAAGGTCGAAGGCCGAGTTGCCATCCACGATTTCGCCCACTTCCGCGCGGGTTTGAAACGGCAGGGCAAGACTGACGCCGAGATCGAGGTCTTCAATCAGAAATATCCGATGATGGAACACCCGGTGATCAGAACCCACCCGGAGACCGGGCGAAAGGCCATCTACGTCAATGCCGCCTTCACCCAGCACATCGTCGGCCTGGACAAGGCCGAGTCTGACGTTCTGTTGGCCCATCTCTATGCGCAGGCCGCGATCCCCGAATACCAATGCCGGTTCCGCTGGCAGAAGCATTCGATTGCGTTCTGGGATAACCGCGCGGGCCAACACTATGCGGCTTCCGACTATTTCCCCGCTGTGCGCCGCATGGAGCGGGTCACTATCATTGGCGACCGCCCCTACTGATCAAAGGTTCCACAATGTACGATCTGCACTATTGGCCGACCCCAAACGGCAAGAAGGTCACCATCCTGCTCGAAGAACTAAGTGTGCCTTACACCGTCGTTCCAGTGAACATTGGCAAGGGCGACCAGTTCACCGATGCCTTTCTGAAGATCGGGCCCAATAACCGCATGCCTGCCTTGGTCGACCATGACCCCAAGGGTGGCGGTGAGCCGATCGCGGTGTTCGAGAGCGGGGCGATCATGATGTACATAGCTCAGAAGGAAGGCCGCTTCTTCCCGCAGGATGCCCGCGGGAATTATGAAGTCATCCAGTGGGTCATGTGGCAGATGGCCAATCAGGGCCCTAAGACCGGCGAGCGGGGCCATTTCAGCCGGGTCGACGCCGCGCTACACGGCGACCAGTCCTATGCCCAACGCAGGTTCGCCGACGAAGCCCATCGCCTCTACGGCGTACTCAACAACAGACTCTATGACCGACCCTATCTGGCGGGCGATGCCTACACGATCGCCGACATGATCTCCTACCCCTGGACCGCCAGCTGGAAACTGCAGGGCATCGACATCGAAGAGTTCAAATACTTCAAACGCTGGTTCGATGAGCTCTCGGCCCGCCCGGCGGTGGAACGCGGAATGGCTGTCACCGCTGGCCCGCCAGAGGACCCCGCGACGGTCTCCGACGAAGAGCGCGCTCGGCGAACCAAGCTCCTCTACAATCAGCGGGCGCGGCCCGTGCCGGGGTGAAGCCAGTCAGTCTATCGTGGCAGGCGGCTCGAACCCATCAGGTGCACGTCGACGGCCTGGGCACACTGACGTCCCTCACGGATTGCCCAGACAACCAAGGATTGGCCCCGACGCATGTCACCGCATGAGAAAATCCGTGGTGAGCTGGTCATGTAGTCATTCACCGTGGCTTTGACATTGCCCCGTGGATCAAGCTCGACCTCGGACTGTTCCAGGAAGGCATTCTTCCGCGGCCCGACAAATCCCATCGCCAAAAGAACCAGATCAGCCTTGATCTGAAAGGCACTGTCGGCAACTTCCTGCATGGTCATCCGGCCATCGGGGCCTGCAGCCCATTCCAGCCGCACACACTCCAAGGCCTCGATCTTACCATTGGATCCGACCACCTGCTTGGTGCCGACGGCGAAATCTCGCTCGCAGCCCTCTTCCTGGCTTGAGGATGTCCGCATCTTCAGGGGCCAATCTGGCCAGGTCATCGCCTTATTCTCACGCGCCGGGGGCTCTGGCATAATCTCAAGCTGGGTAACCGATGCCGCGCCGTGGCGGTTAGAGGTGCCGATGCAGTCACTGCCGGTATCGCCGCCACCGATCACCACAACATGCTTGCCCGTGGCTGAGAGGCCGCCCTGCGGAGCGGCGCGCAGTTCGTCGTCACCAGCGTTTCGCTTGTTTTGTTGGGTCAGGAAGTCCATGGCGAAATGGACACCGCCAAGCTCCCGCCCGGGGATCTCAAGATCACGCGGAGCCTCTGCTCCACCCGCCATGACCAGCACATCGTAGTCATCGAGCAGCCGTTGGACCGATACGGTGACCCCCACCTCGAAGCTGGTGCGGAAGATCACGCCCTCGGCTTCCATCTGCGCGACCCGGCGATCAATCAGGTGCTTTTCCATCTTGAAGTCAGGAATGCCGTAGCGCAGCAGACCACCAATCCGGTCAGACTTTTCGAACACAGTCGGGGCATGACCAGCGCGAGCCAACTGCTGGGCGCAAGCCATGCCTGCAGGGCCAGACCCGACAATCGCCACGCGCTTGCCTGTTCCGCGCGGCGACATCTGCGGCGTGATCCAGCCTTCTTCCCATCCGCGATCAACGATCTGGCACTCAATCGTTTTGATGGTCACCGGGCTATCGATGATGTTCAGCGTACAGGAGGCTTCACAGGGTGCCGGGCACACACGCCCGGTAAACTCCGGAAAGTTGTTCGTCGATTGCAGGTTATCCAGCGCCGTCTGCCACTGCTCGCGATAGACCAAACTGTTGAAATCCGGGATCTGGTTGTTGACCGGGCAACCCTGGTGACAGAACGGAATCCCGCAATCCATGCAGCGCGCCGCCTGCTGAGTCAGATCGCCGGTCGCCAGGGGTTTGACGAATTCCTTCCAGGTCCGCAGACGGTCCTGCGGCGCTTCATAGCCACGGTCGCGCCGTTCAATCTCCAGGAAGCCAGTGGGCTTGCCCATATCTCTACCTCAAACTCGAATTATTCGGCGGCAACAGCCGCAGTGGTCTTGGTGGCAGCAGCCATATCAACCAAGGCCCGACGATAGTCCTGCGGCATCACCTTCCAGAAGTGCCCAAGACTCTGGTCCCATGTATCCAGGATCATCTGCGCGCGCTTTGAGCCGGTATGTAGCAGGTGCCGTTCGATCAGAATCTTCAACCGCTCTGCGTCATGACCCAGCATGTCACCCATGCCCGAGTTTTCGACGCTCACCGATTTCTGACTTGGACGACCGACCTCATCGGAGGCTGAAGTCTGAGAGCCGATCCGCTCCAGATCGACCATGGCGATATTGGCCAAGGGCGGGAAACGCCCTTTGGGATCGTAGACATAGGCCACGCCACCCGACATGCCCGCCGCAAAGTTGCGTCCAGTATCACCCAGCACCACGACCACCCCGCCGGTCATATACTCACAGCCGTGGTCACCGACGCCCTCAACCACCGTAACCGCGCCTGAGTTGCGCACGGCAAACCGCTCACCGGCTACGCCTTCGATGAAGGCCTCACCAGCGATGGCACCGTAGAGTACGGTATTGCCGACAATGATGTTCTGGGTCGGGTCGCGATCAGCGTTGGCCGGTTGACGCACCACCACGCGGCCCCCCGACAGCCCTTTGCCGACATAGTCATTGCCGTCGCCGATCAGATTGAGCGTCACGCCGCGCGCGAGGAACGCGCCGA
>JANPNB010000130.1:0-4795 GCA_031427275.1 Alphaproteobacteria bacterium
AGTCCCATTCGCTATAGGTGGATGCGTAACTGGAGAGGTCCTGCAGCTGATCGGTTGTCAGGCCTGTAGCGTAGAAGTCGTCCTGGCCTGTGGTCGACGTGTCGTAGAACGAGGACGTAACCGAACCGCCATTCTTACCTACCAAACCGTTCACATTGGTCATCCCGCTGACAGCCCCAATAGCGTAGCTGTTGGAGATCGTGCCCTCGTTGTAACCTGCGAGCCCGCCGACATCATTGACCCCAGTCACCGATCCTGTCGCATAGGTATTGGAAATCTCGCTGCCGTTGAACCCAACCAATCCGCCCACTTCGTCACCCATCGCCGACACGGCCCCGGCGGCGTAGGCAATATTTATGGAGGCATAGTTTTGGCCTACCAATCCGCCAGCGTAGGCATCTCTCGCGCTGACGTCGCCGGTCGCATAGACGTTGCTAAGGTTGGCGTTAGAGTACCCGACCAATCCCCCTACATGGGAGCCGCCAATCACGGCACCAGTGGCGTAAGTCGTATCGATGGCTCCTTCGCTTCTGCCTACCAATCCGCCGGAAATTTTTCCTTCACCCGAGACGTTGCCGGTCGCATAGACGTTATTGAGTACAGCCTGATTGTACCCGATCAATCCGCCAACTCCCACAGAGCCGCTCACCGATCCCGTTGCATACGAATTGGTGACACTTCCCCCCGTCATATTTCCAACCAGCCCGCCGACGTACTCTCCGCTGGTTCGCACACTGACACTTGCGCTTGAGTTTGAGATCGTTCCGTCGAACCCCCCAGCCAGACCGCCTACGTAATGGGATTCCGAAGACACTTCACCGGTGACATGCGCGTCGACGATCTCGCCTTCGCCACGCCCGACAAGGCCACCCGTATATTCGCCACCGCGGATCGTGACCTGACTCAGCACCACATGGCCCAATAATGCGTCGGAACTGGTGAAGCTAAACAAGCCCACATCGGGTTCCTTCGGCCGGTCAATCCAGAGACCAGATATCGTATGACCTTGGCCGTCGAATTTGCCGGAAAATCCGGCGCTGCTCTTCCGGGCGATCGGGGCAAATCCTTGGGAACCGTCCCAAGCCATCGTTTCGCTCGCGTCAATATCTTGTCCTAGAGCGTAACTTCCGTTGGCATTGTTATCGATATTTTGCAGATCGTAGACATTGTTGACCAGCATGTAGGCCAATAAGCCACCGCCCGCGCTAACCAATGAGAAGTCGTCCGGGCTCGTATAGCTCCCGCCGTTTACGGACGGGCTGGGAGTATAGGCGTTGCTGGCCGGATTGTAGAAAATACTGATAGCGCCATTCGTCTTCACTGAGCCACTGAGCGCCACTGAACCGACACCCGTGCCGGTGTTGTCTGCCCGAAGGATTATGCTAGCCGAGGTCCCATTCGCAATGTCCTTCACGACCATGATGTGTCGAAATGCGCTCAATGTGAGGCTGTTGTCAGCGGACCAGTAGATAGAATTGGCGATGACGATGTCGCCAGCACCTTCAGTGGTGACCCCTGGCCCGCTAGCACCTGCGGCGGAGGTGGTCAGGACAACATTGGTGGTCTCCAGGCTCGCCGAGATGGCGGCCGCTGCGTCAGAGTCGACAGTCAGATCGTCGGGATCGACCAGCCAGGTGCCGGTCTTGCCGTGGGCGGCGGAGGTGTCTATGCGGACGCCGCTAAAGTCGACCTTGTGACCGGATGTTTCGATCAGACCGCCATTGCCCTTGGCACCCGTAGCGCGGGCTGCCAGATGACCGGTGCCGCCGAAGCTCTGACCCAGCAGCAGGATCGAGCCCGCATCGCTTATGTCGCTAGACGTACTGATACTGGCACCGTCGAGCGCTAGCTTGCCAGTGCCTGCCGCCGTGATCGCCCCGCCCTCAGCGGAAATTGATCCGCCGAGTCTGATATCTCCATTGGTGCCGCCAACGCTCAACGCCTGAACGCTGGCGGGCAAATTGACCATGTCACGGACCGCCTTGCGCGCCTCGGAAGCGGCCAGCACAGCAAAGTCTCCACTCGGCGTGAGCATCGCCGATTGTGGCAAGGCCACGGCCAGAAATCCATCCGAATTGAGATCAAAGGTTGCCTGGCTCGATGCGCCAATCACCACCCGACCCGCAGGTGCCACGATACGTCCGGTGTTGGAGACCTCTCCACCGAGCAACCCCACATAGCCCTTCGTCCCGACGGTGATCGAACCGGCATTGCCGACCGAACCGCCAACGCCCGTCATCAGTCCGCGCCCGGCCGCAAAGTCGCTGTCCGCAATCCCTAAGCTTGAGGCAACAAAGCCGCGCCCGACATTGACCACGCCAGTCTTGGTGATCTGGATGCCGTTGGGGTTGACCAGGAACACGCTGCCATTGGCGGTGAGCTGACCAGCTATGGTCGAGGTCGTGGCTCCGGTCACCCGGTTCAGGATCGCGCCATTCGCACTGGGTTGGGCGAAATTGACGCTGTTGGCGGCACCGATGGCAAAGCTCGACCAGTTGATCACCGCCCGGTCGCTGGTCTGGGTGACGGTCATCGCGCCGCCGCCCGACGATCCAATCGTCGCGGCACCGCTGATCACAGCCCCGCCGGTCGGCAAGGCCTCGCCAGCTTGGGCAATGCCGCTAATGGCTAGAACCAAGACCGCCGTGCTGGCGGCGCTGCAGAGGAGTCGACGGGAGCTACGGACGATCACGATGGAATACTCGTTAGGCATAGAAATTAAGAAGCTAAAGATGCACGAGAACGGTTAAGTTATTCAAAACACAGAAGTTAGACTGACTGTCAGGTGGGTCCGGGCTGAGCTCTCTCCGAGGCCAGGGGCGCGGCTGAATTCTATCTGACCGACAAGGGTCTGGTCTGAGTTCGTCGGGCGAATCAGGGCCCGCGCGCCCAGTCCATACGACCAGGTGTCTGTGGTGCGCGACTCCAGGGCTGTCGGTCGAACAAGCTTTCCTGCGCCATAGGCGGCGAACCCATAGGGGGTCACCAGCGCAACTGTTGCCGCGACGAACCTGACGGGTCGATTAAGCTCGCTGCGCGCCGTGACGCCCGAATCCACGCTCAAGCTGCCTTGGGAAAATCCCGATACGCCATCTGTCCCATCCAAAGAAAACAGCGCTGACGCTGGCAGGGCACCGGAGTCAGACAGCTGCCCGCGCAGCACACTCGAGAGCGCAAGTCCGCTCACCAGCTGATTGTCCAGTTTCAGGCGGGCCGTGAATTTGCTGAAATCCGGTCGCGTGCCCTGGCGCGACAGGGGCACACCGCTGGCCAAGGCTTCACCGACACTCCGGGCACCCAGACCCGAAAGGCCCTGGCTGAACCCCGGCTCAATCGTGACACGGGCGTTATCGCCCAATCTGTAGGCCCACCGGATGCCCACATTAGCGACCCGCAAACGATCGTGATTGACGGTTAAGTCAAAGGCCCGGACCTGCGCAGTTTCTTCGATCAGATCCAAACCGCCGGTGAGATCTAGCGATTGAGATCGCGAAAGGATCAGGGGATAGCGAAGGCGAAACGCAATTCGTTCAAAATGGCCGCTAACCTCTGCGGCACCCGGAACGGGCTTGGGATTGGTGTCAACCCGGATGTATTCAGGATTGAAAGCCAGACCGCTGTCGCCAATTGGTGACGCCACGCCCAGGCCGACAATTCTGCGGCGAGGCGCTCTGTCAAAGAGGTGGTCGATATCTGGACCGCTGGTCGCTTGAGCGTAGATCAGCTCGCCCTGACCCAAGCCGTTATTGATCGACACCTGGGTCGAGAATGCCACATCACCGAAGGCCGCGCCGAGATTGTTCTCTGCGGAGATGGAATAAGACGTGGGTTTCCACGTACTCGTCAACACCAGCTTGACCGCGCCGACAGCCGAGCCGGGAGTTAAGGTGCTGCGCAGTTGGACGCCGGGGGTTTGTCCCGCCAGCAAGACTCGCCGTTCTATCTCTGCCAAGGTCAATTTATGAGCCCCGATCAAGGGCGAGGCTTGCCTGCGCACTGCGGCGCGCGCGCGGTCTGGCACACCGTGGTCGTCGATAGATTCAATGAAGCCGTCCACGATCAGTATCTTGAAGACGCTACCGTCGCTGATGTGTTGCGGCGGAATTGTTACCCGGGTCAGCACCCGTTCGGCCTGTGCATAGGCCGCCTCGATTTTGCGCGCCGCAGCATAGAGATCGGAAACCTTCGAAGGTGTCCCGGCCAGGCCAGCTGTGGCAGCATTGATCGCATCGGCAAACGCGGGTTCGCCGCCGACCACCTCGATGGACCCCAATGTGACCGACAGCTGATCCGCGCCCTCCGGCGTCTCCAGATAGAGCGCCCCACCCAGCGTCACGTCACTTGGCGTATCCTGGTTGTCGGGTGCGAGGGTGTTTGGCGAGACGCGACTGGCGGCGGGCTGAGCGAAGACAGGCTCTGCAACTCCCGCCAAGCTTAGTGCCAACGCAAGCCAGCGCGCGGCGTTATCTTGTGTTTCGGAAATGACAATCATCCTTGTCCAGGAGAACCAATGTGGAGTTCTCAAAGGCCTGTTCCCAGAGTGTCGGGTGTCTGTTAATTTTCTCCCACTGACGCGGTTGCGCGCAGCTCATATCGGGCACTACGGCGGGGTGGTCTCTTAGCAGTTGGTCTCACACCCGCCCCGCGCAGATTAACCGAGCTTCGGCCTTTGCCAAAAGCCAAGCCATAGTCTGGCCGGTCGCCATTCATGTCGATACCGGCGTCAACCGCCAGGGGCTGACCCCCGAGCAAGCTCGAACCTTGGTCCAGTCCACCGACGGACTGACTGCTCTCC
>JANPNB010000131.1:0-5862 GCA_031427275.1 Alphaproteobacteria bacterium
GCTTGACCAGCGCCACCAACCCATAGCCTGCAAACACGCCCACAGCCGCCGCCGGCAGCATGATCGCCAAGATCCTGCCGTTCCAGGTTTTACGAAATGTCCAAACGCTGACCACGTCCTGCACGATCAAGATCGGCAACAGGATCGAGGCCGCCAGCACCGGCGAAATGACCAGCGCCATCAGCGGCACCGCCATGACGCCCAGTCCCGAAAACCCACCCTTGGCCAACCCGCACAGAATAACCGCCGGTACGGCCGCCAGATAGAACCACGGATCGCTGATCACGAGCAGCCGACACCCAGATGCGCTGCCAAGGCCACATTGACCGCCGCATAGGCCGGGACAAAATCCTGCGCGATCGTACGCTTTGAGAACCCGGCAGAGATCAACCCGCCCAAATCCTCGCCATGCTCTAACAATGTGCCCCCCTCAACGGGCGTCAGGGTGAAATGATGCCGTCCCTTAAACAGCAAGGGCACAGACCCCGACCATGCCAGCGCCTTCCCCGGCTCACAGGTGGTCACGGTCACCGTCTGATTTATGGTCTTCACCGTGCTGGGCAAACTCAGGAAGGTCATCGGCACTTTTAGGCCCAAAACCGCCTGCCCCTTGGCCTTGATGTTAAGCGGGTTCCACGCCTCGTAACTGTCGAAATCCGCCAAAACCGCCCAGACGGCGTCAGGATCCGCGGCAATCTTGGCTTCAGTTCGAATGCGGTGCATGGGGCCTCCTCCTAATCGATCACACTGGCGTGAAGTCTCTGCTCACGAAAGCTTGATCCGAGGCGTGATGACGAATATGTGTGGTGTCCTGTCCTTCGGCTGATTCTGGCTCCGTGGTGGTGCCAGAACTCCCCTTGCGGACAACTCGGGAGAGAAACCATGAAGAATATCGCTCTGACCATCGCCGCCTTCGCCGCCGTTGCATCGCTCGCCGCTTGCGCCAAGCCTGCTGAAGCTCCTGCTGCTGAAGCAACCGCTGCTGCTGAAGCTGCTGCGCCTGCCGCTGCTGAAGCTGCCGCGCCTGCCGCTGCTGCTGACGCTGCAATGGCCGCTGCACCTGCCGCTGCTGAAGCTGCTGCACCTGCCGCTGCTGAAGCCGCTGCGATGGCTCCTGCTGAAAAGCACTAAGATCAACTTCGCGCGGAGGGCTTGCTCTCCGCGCCAACGATCAGAGAAAAGCCGTCCCTCGCGGGGCGGCTTTTTTTTGATTGGCGCACGTGAGTCGAGATAGGTTCGGCCCTAATCTTTGGTGCCCGCGTCAGGGTTGCCGGCCTTGACTTGGTCACGGCGGAAGTATTCGACGGCCTGCGCCACCTTGTTGCGAAATTGCCCGTTCAGGTCGGCTCCAGCTGCCCGGCCTGTCGGCTTGGCCGATGTATCGTCGGAGTGCCGATAGCTCCGCGTGATGAAGCTGGCACCGACCGCGCGCACTGACTGCGTAAAGCCCATGCCATCCTCGGCCTGGTTGATGGCGAACTTGATCAACCGGTTCGAGCTGGCGTCTTGCTCGGCCACGCGTTGCGCGTATTCCAGCGTCTCCTGCTCCAGTGCGTCCGCCGCAAAGGTGCGGTTGACAAATCCCCACGCCATGGCTTCAGCCGCTGTGATGAAGCGGTTGGCGAACAGGATTTCCTTGGCCTTGCGAGGGCCCACATCCCACGCCGTGGTGAAATAGTCGCCATAGGTGGGGATAAACACGGCGTCTTCGGCGGCGAAAACGATGTCCATCGCCGCCGCGATCATCCAACCGCCATAGATGCACTGGCCATGCACCATGGCGATGGTGGGCTTGGGAATGTCACGCCAACGCAAGTGGCTGTCAGTATAGATGTCGCGATACATCAACCCCTGGGCGAAGGGATCTTTGCCTGTTAGGCGTTCGCGGGTATCAGCGCGCTGGTCGTCGGAGGACAGGTCATGACCGGCGGAGAATGCACGGCCCATGCCGGACAATACGATGACTCGGCACTCAGGATCATCGACCGCCGCGTTGAAAGCCCAATCCATCTCGGCAAGCAACCCGAGGTTCTGCGCATTCAGCTTTTCGGGCCGATTGAGAATAACGCGGGCGACTGGCCCCGGACGATAGATGATCCGCCTCAGCTCCATTTTCGTCTCTCCTTAGGGCGGACGCCTGTCCTGACGGCTATGCACCGTTCCGAATGTGCTCCGAGCATCACAGCACCGCCCCGGTGACGGCTTTGGCCTTCAAGGCTTCGATTTCCGCTTGGGACAGGCCCAACAAGTCCCTCAGAAGAACCTCGCTGTGCTCGCCCAGGCGCGGCGGTGGCGAGTGGGCGACGAGCGCGCATTCAGAAAAGCGCCAGGGAAATCCATTATAGAGATGTTCCCCCAGGTCGGGATGGGTCATGGGGGTGAACCAGTTGCGCGCGGACAAGTGGGGGTCACTCAGGCCCTCAATGGCACCACGTACCACGCCGGCAGCCACACCGGCAGCTTGCAGTTGTTCCATCACAGCTCCCGCTTCCCGGGTCCTCGTCCATCCCGCGAGCGCGGCTTCGATCGCGTCCTCGTCGGCCCGTCGACCCTCTCGCGTCCGCCAGCGCGCGGTGGCGAATACACCAGGAGCGTCGGGCAGCGCCGCAAGTCGCGCCCAAGCTGCGTCGTCCTTGACCACAATGGCGATCCAGCGATCATCTCCAGCGCAGGGAAAAACGCCGTGAGGGGCAAAGTCGGGATCGCGATTGTTCGTGAGCTCCGCCTCGCCCTCGAACTGGGCCTGCAGGATCAAGTCGCCGATGTAGCCGGCCGATGCCTCCAGCATCGCGCCGTCGATCGCCTCACCTTCACCGGTACGCAGCCGCCTCACGAGCGAGACAAGAGTCAGGGCCGCCATCTGCAGACCGCAGATAGCGTCGGCCTGATAGAAGCCCATCAGCACTGGCTCGCCCCCCGGATAGCGGTGCAACCAATCCCAACCGGCCAACCCCTCCACTGCCGAACCATTGGTCTTGTAATCGGATAACGGCCCCGTCTTCCCAAAACCACAGGAGGACATCATCACCAAGTCGGGCCGCACTGAGGTAAGGGTGTCATAGCTAAGACCAAAGCGATCCATCACGCGCGGCGTATAGTTCTCCGCCACCACGTCTGCGTTCTTGACCAGGCGCAGGAAGAGGTCGCGCCCCTCCGGGGTACGAAGGTCGAGCGCCAAGTCGCGTTTGTTGCGGTTCACGCTGTTGAAATAGAAGCTGCGATTGACCCGTTCCGCCACAACATGGGTGATCGCCGTGGGTTGCGGCGAGGCTTGTCGCCAGACATCCGGGCGTGTGTGGCACTCTATCTTGATCACCTCAGCCCCCAGATCGGCCAAAATCAGGGTGGCGAAGGGGCCGATCCAGGCTTGGGTCAGGTCCAGCACGCGATAGCCAGCCAGCGGCAGATCCGACGATTTCTCAATCGCCCACCCGGCCGAGCGCGGCAACCAACCCAATTCGTCGATCTGCAGGACATCACTCAAGGTCGGTGCAGGGCGGATCGGCGGGATGTCGAGGTTTCTCAGTTTTGCCGCCGGACCAGCATAGAGCGGACCCTCCTGAAAGCCCTCCGCAGCCCGGAAAAAATCTCGGGCGTCCAGCTGTGGATTCTTGAGCAGCTCGGCCGGGCTGACGACCTTGCCGCAGACGACGCCACGCGCCTCGAGCGCCTCAAACACCTCTTCGGCCGTCATGTTTCGCGTATAGCGGGAGAAGAAGTCCAACGCTTTGGCCACGCATTGGTGATAATTGCCGGCATACAGGTCGATCGGCCAGTCGGCGTCAGGTATCGCCAGCACTTCGCCCAGCATAGTTCGATAGCGCGGATCGGCGACCAGGAACGAGACCCAGCCATTGGAACAGGGCAGGATGCGCACCCCAGCTTCCGTCCCGCCTTCGCGCACCTTGTCACCGACGACGTACTGCACGCGCAGGAAGGGCACGATCGAGGCAAGCGTCTCGACGCCCGAGACCTCGACCAAATCGCCGCGCCCGACCCGATCGCGTCGGATGAGGGCAGCGAGCGCGCCCACGAAGGCGTTGACCCCCACAGCGAAACCGGTGATGTGACCCGGAGCCCTCAGCGGCGGGCGGCCCGGTAGGCCGTTCAGGCCAAGGTATCCGCTCAGCGCCTCCACGACCAAATCCGCGCCCTGGAACGCGACATAGGGGCCATCCAAGCCGAATGGGGTGACCGAAACCACCACCAGCCCCGGCAGAATGCGGCGAAGCTCGCTCGGACTAACGCCGAGGGCCGCCAGATCACGCTCTGGCCAGTCGGTCACAAAGACATCGGCACCGTCGAGCAGGCCCATGAGCTCGCTCAGATCCCCGTCCGGCATTCGCACCGCGCGTTTGTTCGCGCCAACATAGGCCCACAGCATGGAAGCGACTTCGACGGCCGTCGTCCGCGCAAACGGTCCGCGGCGGCGCAGCGGAGAGCTCTCGCTGGACTCAAGCGTTACGACGTCCGCGCCCCAGGCAGCGAACTGGCGGGCGCAATAGGCTGCGGCGACGTCCCGACTCAACTCAACGACACGAAGATGGTCGAGAGCGCTCATGCCTCCCGCGCCCAAACGGCGCTGGCTTCACCAACTACGGGACGGGTTCCGTCTTCCTTGTCCATCCAAACCTCAACGACGATGCGGCGACCGCCCGGTCCGTCTTCCAGCGCCTTGATCCGTCCTCCGCAGACAACCGCGTCGCCCTGTTGCACACCCTTGCCGACAAACGTCAGATTGATGCGGCCGGTGGAGAACCAGGACCAGCCGAACAGGTTCACCATCACTTCGGACATGTAGCCGTTCAGCACATAGGCCGAAACCAGCGCGCCGGGATAACCCTTGGCGCGGGTGTAGTCGTCATTGTGGATGGATTCTGAGGTGAACTGGATCTCGGCCAACGCGCGTTGGTAGATGGTTTTGCGCGTGCCGGGGATTGCGTCGCCGACGCTGAATTCAGCTAGATCAACAACCATCGGTCGGCCTCCGCTTCAGGCTAAGCAAAATGTGATCGGTGCTGCGCCGAAAAAGGTTACCGGCCTCATCAGTGCTGGTCGAGATGATGACCACGTATTCGAGGTCCCGCTTGACATACTTGTCGGCGACAATCCCCCTCGTCGTCATGGTTTGGCCCACAGGAATGGGTGCCAGGTTCTCGTGTTCGGTCTTCACCCCGATGGTGGCGCGGGCGTCGTATTTCGAACCCAGCAGCTGAAAGCCGGTTAGCCCGGCCATGAAGGCAGGCGGCGCTGCGGGCATGCCGAGCGGCGAAGTCTCCAGATAGTAAGGATTGGGATCGTCCCAATCCTCGCAATAGGCTTGGACGGCCTTTCCAGTGATGCGCGTCTCGACGGGCCCCAGCGGTTCGCCTACCACTAAGGTATCGTACAACAACAACTCGGGCATATGCGCACTTTCTGGGTGACAAAAAGTCACTCGCTGCAAAGTCTAGGACCTCCATCCCACTGTCAAGGCCGCAACAGGCCTACGAAAATGTGACAGTAACACAGTATGCAATAGGTAATAATTGAGTCCGAAGCGCAGTTAAGCATCGAAATATATTTCATGCGGTGTGAATCCACCCTACCCCAATAAACTATTCCCCGATCAATCCTCTGTATCCACCGAAGCCTGCATGGCGGGCGCATAACGAGGCCCGGTCACCGTCTTGGCGTTCACCGTGGCCTCCACCTTGGCCATGATCGCATCAGACAGCTCAACCAACACCGCATTCTCGGCCATGTGCTCCGGGCTCGTGGTCCCGGGGATCGAGATGATGTTGGCATCCTTCTGCGCCAGCCAAGACATGCAGAGCTGAGCCGGCGTGCAGCCCGCCTCATCGGCAATCGCCTTGAACGCGG
>JANPNB010000132.1:0-2813 GCA_031427275.1 Alphaproteobacteria bacterium
AGCCGCTCGTCACCGAACGTC
This sequence comes from Alphaproteobacteria bacterium, assembly GCA_031427275.1. Classification (GTDB taxonomy): domain Bacteria; phylum Pseudomonadota; class Alphaproteobacteria; order Caulobacterales; family Caulobacteraceae; genus Phenylobacterium. The sequence continues at coordinate 22 of JANPNB010000132.1, forward strand.
CCAAGCCGCCACACCGCGTCCATCATCGCAAGGTCTCCAGATTCCAACCCACAGCGACTGAATCACAAGCAAGTCACCAAAACCCAAACTACCAACGACGATGTGTGCATCCCATAGCCATGAATGGGGGAAATGAATGGCCACCTAATCCTCGAAGCCGACGAAGACGGCGGCTTCTTCCACTGAGCGGCGTTCAGAGACCACGGCATTGGCGGGGAAGTCGTCGTCGGGCCAGCCTAGGGCGATGCTCTTCATGATGACCTGATCATCGGGAATGTTGGCGCATTCGCGCACGACGGGGGACTGCATGATGCCTTGGCTGTTGATCACCGCACCCAGGCCGCGCGACCAGGCGGCATTGACCAGGGCTGTGGCCACCGCGCCGCAGTCGAAGGGGGTGTCGTCGCTGCCGTCGAGATCCTTGTCATAGGTGACGACCACGCAGACCGGGGCGTCGAACTGGCGAAAGCCGCGCAGCACCCAGTCTTGGCGCATTTCCTTGTCATCGCGGGCGATGCCCATGGCGGAGAACAGTTGCTTGGCGACGCCGATCTGTCGTTCCCGGTGCGGCCCGGCGAAGGCGGTGCCTCTTCGGAATTCACGTGAGTCTGGAACGCCTGCTAGTGTCCGTTCGGTGTTGCCGGCGCGGATGCGCGCCAACGGTTCGCCGGTGATAATGTACAGGTGATAGGGCTGGGTGTTCATCGATGACGGTGCCCGCATCGCCAAGGTAATGATTTCCTTGATCAAGGGCACAGGAACAGGATCGGGCTTGTAGCCGCGAATGCTGCGGCGACCGAGGATAACGTCATCAAACTTCATGTGTAGTTCCTAAGATTGGCCGCGCGCCTGAGCCGCCGCGTCGCAGATTAAACGTCTACCTCGGCGTCGAGCGCGTTTTCTTGAATGAACTCGCGGCGCGGCTCGACCAGGTCGCCCATCAGGCGGGCAAACAGCGCGTCTGTCTCGTCGGCATGGTTGACCTTGACCTGCAGCAGAGTGCGGGCGTCGGCGTCCAGGGTGGTTTCCCACAGTTGGTCAGGGTTCATTTCCCCAAGACCCTTATAGCGCTGGATGCTCAGGCCCCGGCGACCGGCCTCCATGACCGCGCCGACCAGATCGATAGGACCACGCACGGTGACGGTTTTGTCGCGGCGGGTGTAGGTGGCTGGACCTGAGAAGGTGTCAGCCAGGGCCAGGGACCGCTCGGCCAAGCGGCGGGCGTCGGCGGCGTGCAACAACATCTCGTCGAGCACCACGCGCTCGGTGACGCCGCGTTTGATCCGCGAGAAGGCAAAGCCGCCACCCACAGCCGGTTCGCCCGACCAGGCCCCGTCGCCCTCTTCGGCATAGAGATCAAAGCGTGCGGCGGCCTTGGCGATGTCACCCCCCTCGGTGAGCAATCCGGCCAGGGCGGCCTGTTCCACGGCGAAGGCCGGGGCGCGGGCTGAGAGGCGTTCGATATTGGCCTTTGCGCCGCGTGCCGTCTGGACCAGAGCTAGCAGGTCCGCCCCTATCAGACGTTCGCCGGAGGCGAGCTCGAGCACCGCGCCGTCCACGCCTTCATTGGTGAGATAGACCTCCATCTCTGGGTCGTCCTTGAGGTAGCGCGAGGACTTGCCCTTGGTGGCCTTATAGAGCGGCGGCTGGGCGATATAGAGGTAACAGCGCTCAATGATCTGCGGCATTTGGCGGTAGAAGAAGGTGAGCAACAGGGTGCGGATGTGGGCCCCGTCGACGTCGGCGTCGGTCATCACCACAATCTTATGGTAGCGCACCTTTTCGATGTCGAAATCGTCGCGACCGATGCCCGCGCCTAGCGCGGTGATCAAGGTGCCGATCTGGTCAGAGCCCAGCATGCGGTCAAACCGGGCGCGTTCTACATTCAAGATCTTGCCACGCAGGGGCAGCACGGCTTGGTTTTCACGGTTGCGGGCCTGTTTGGCTGAACCCCCGGCTGAGTCACCCTCGACCAGGAAGATTTCGGATTTGGCGGGGTCGCGCTCTTGGCAGTCAGCCAGCTTGCCGGGCAGGGAGCTGATTTCCAGGGCCGATTTGCGCCGCGTGAGGTCGCGAGCCTTACGGGCGGCCTCGCGAGCCACGGCGGCCTCGGCGATCTTGGCGATGATCTGCTTGGCTTCGACCGGGTGTTCCTCGAACCAGGTGGCGATGCCCTCGCCGACCAAGCCCTCGACGGCGGGCCGCACTTCAGAGGAGACCAGCTTGTCCTTGGTCTGGGACGAAAATTTCGGATCGGGCACCTTGACCGACAACACGCAGGTCAGGCCCTCGCGGGCGTCTTCACCGCTGAGCGAAATCTTGTCGCGCTTGCTGGCACCGCTGCTCTCGGCATAGCCGGTGATCACCCGGGTCAGGGCCGAACGGAAGGCCGAAAGGTGAGTGCCGCCATCCTTTTGCGGGATGTTGTTGGTGAAGCAGAGGACGTTCTCGTGATAGCCGTCGTTCCACCAGAGCGACAGGTCGAGCTCGACATTCTCCTTGGTGCCGCGAATGACGATCGGGGCTTTCAGCAGCGGCGTCTTGGCCTTGTCCAGGTGGCGCACGAAGGCTTCGATCCCGCCCTCATAGTGCAGCAGTTCGACAAAAGGTTCGGCCTCCCGGTTGTCCTTCAGCCAGATGGTCACCCCGGAATTGAGGAAGGCCAGCTCGCGCAGCCGGTGCTCCAAGGTTTTGCGCTCATAGTCGATGAAGGCAAAAGTCTCGAGCGAGGCCATGAAGGTGACCTCGGTGCCCGACAGGAACTCGCCGTTCTCGCGCAGCGGCGCGTCGCC
>JANPNB010000133.1:0-3028 GCA_031427275.1 Alphaproteobacteria bacterium
AGCCGCTCGTCACCGAACGTCCCAAGCCGCCACACCGCGTCCATCATCGCAAGGTCTCCAGATTCCAACCCACAGCGACTGAATCACAAGCAAGTCACCAAAACCCAAACTACCAACGACGATGTGTGCATCCCATAGCCACCGGTGGGGGAAGTGGGCCGACAGCGTCTTCGCTGGAGCGTCGATGGGGTGCGTATCTTGTTCAACCGGAAAGATTGCTGACAGATCAGACCGGGATGATCCCTGACAGATCGGGTTGAGCTTCCTGCGCTTTGCGTAGCCTTTGGCGTAGCGGAGCAAAGCGTAGGAAGCGGCGTTTGCGTTGGTTGATGACCCCGATATCTCGGTTGCAAAACCTTATTGCTGTGAGGCCGTCATCGAAGTCGGCCAGACCGATGAGTTGCCCGGCTAGAGCGTCAGAGATGAAGAGGTAGTGTCCCTTCCACTTGATCTCCCCATTGGTTCGGATGCGGCGCACGATATGCTCGGCGCTGTAGTGGGGGTCTTCGAGCCGCTTTGGCATAGGCCGACCGGACGGCTGCCAGTGATGGGCTGGCGGGGTTTGACCCAGAGCCTCGTGTGGGCGTTCGTGATTGTAGTGGTGGCGAAAGTCGTCGAAGCGCTTCTGTTGTTGAACCAGATCATCGGCGGGTGGGTTTGCGGTCTGGGCCTTCAAGGTACGGTGCATGCGCTCGTGACGACCATTCTGCTGGGGCGATGCGGGTTCGATGAAGTGGGGTTCAACCCCCAACCTGAGCCACCAGGCCGATAGCCGCGTCAGTCCGCCCGCGCCGGAGGACCCAAAGGGCGTGCCGTTGTCGCTACGGATCGCCTGGGGCAGACCGTGTTCTCGAAAAGCGCGCACGAACAGCGGCATGACCCCCTCAATGCTCACGGGAGTAACCTGGGTCTCGATCAGATAACGGCTAGCCGTGTCGCTCAGGGTCAAGGGATCGCAGCGCGCGCCATCGCCAGTACGAAACCAGCCTTTGAAATCGACGCACCATTCCTCATTGGGCTGGGTCGCAGAGCTATAGCTTACGCCCTGTTCCAAGGGGCGGCGACGCTGAGGGCGAGCTGCAACAAGGCCCGCACGCTTGAGAATATCACCGATCGTTGAAGCCGAAGGACAAGCCAAAGCTGGATCATGACCCATTAGCCAAGCGCGAACCTTCTTCGGACCGAAATGCGGAAACCGACGTCGGATCTCCAACGCACGCGCCACGACCTCATCAGGCGTGCGGCTCACGACCCTCAACGGCGCGTGAGACCGATCCACAAACCAGCCCGTCTCTCCACTGGAGCGCCTGCGAAGCCACACATAGAATGTCTCTCGGCTGACCTCGTAGCGCGCGCAAAGCTGCGTCACATCAAAGGCCCCAGTATCGTAGTCACACAGCATCCGAATGCGCTGCTCCATACGACAGGTCTCCAGAAATGGCATCGGCGATCCTCCCACCATGCCAAGCTGATCTGTCAGGTATCCTCTCGGTTCAATCTGTCAGGCATCTAGCCGGTTCATACCGGGGGTTGAAGTGCGCGAGCGTGCGGGCCAGTCGGATCGCCCTATTGGAACGCGGAGGCCGCAGAGAATCCGCAGAGCACGCGGAGAAGAAGACCTCTGCGATCTCTGCGAAATCTCCGCGATCTCTGCGTTCAGAGACTTTGGGCAGTAAGATTTTGAACCACCGAAAATACGGAATTCACCGTCGAGCGTCGGCAGACTTGCTCGCGGTCAGAGATTAGCTATATACTTAGCTAAGGGAGACGCCTGTGACCCAATTCTCTGTTCACGATGCCAAGACCAATCTCTCAAGATTGATTGCCGCAGCGCTCGAGGGCGGTGAGGTGGTTATCGCCAGGGGCAATGTGCCAGCGGTGCGTCTGGTGCCGGTTACGCCCAGCGGCAAGCGGTGTTTTGGGGCGCTCAAAGGCAAGATCACCCTCGACGGACGCTTTGATGAGCCGCTGCCCGACGCTGAAATCAGCGGGTGGGACCTGGCTTGAGGCTGTTGCTGGATACCCATGCGCTGATCTGGTGGTTGGCCGGGGATGAGGCGCTGAGCCCGACGGCACGCGCCGCGATCGGGGATGAGGCCAACAGCGTCGCCGTCAGCGCCGCCAGCGCCATGGAGATCGCCACCAAGTTCCGGATCGGCAAGCTGCCCGGCGCAGGCCCGCTGGCCCAGGGGTTCGAAGCGATCATCGCCGCGCAGGGTTTTTCAGAGCTGGCGATCAGCGTGCGCCACGCCCGGTTGGCCGGCGAAATGAACATCGCCCATAAGGACCCCTTCGACCGCCTGCTGATCGCTCAGGCTCTGGCTGAGGATATGGTGCTGGTGTCCAATGAGGCGCTGTTTGATGGCATTGCGGTGCGGCGGTTGTGGTGAGGGGGGGGTAGGTTGCGCACGGAGCTATTTCACACACTGTCACCGTAACGATATTTCATACAGCGTCACCGTAACTCACGAACGATGCGAACCTCGCGAACGGGTGGAGACAGTTCACTTAATTGACTGAGCAAGGATTCTCTTTGGAGGCATGGGGGGTCAATTAAATGCACTGTCACCGGAATTCCCTGGCGCGGTAGGTTCGCCCAATTCCTCCCCTCTGGGCGGAGGTGGCCGCCAGGGCCGGAGGGGGTTGAGGTGCGTGAGCGAGCGGGCCAGTCGGATCGCCATATTGGAACGCGGAGGCCGCAGAGAATCCGCAGAGCACGCGGAGAAGAAGACCTCTGCGATCTCTGCGTTCAGAGACTTTGGGCAGTAAGATTTTGAACCACGGAAAACACGGACGGGTGCTGTATGACAATACCGGTGCCAAGCCAGTGATGCTGGAGTGGGGAGAGTCGCCTTGACCAATCGTGACTTATCGACGGCGAGGAACCCAGATTTGCGCGCCTCGATGGCCGCCATGCGGCGCGCGGCGGACGCGGCGCGCAAGACCGCGATGGAAACGGATACAGAGATTGTCGTCGTGCGCGATGGCAGACCCATACGCATTTCGGCACAGCAGTTGCGCGAGGGCC
>JANPNB010000134.1:0-1817 GCA_031427275.1 Alphaproteobacteria bacterium
GTGCCTGAGGACGACGCGTGGACGGCGGTTGTTGTTCGGGAGGGGCCACGACTGATCGATCAGGCGCTGGCCGGACTGGCGCGGCTCTAGGGCAACAACATGCGTATCCATTTCACCGGGGTTGCTGGGGCTGGCATGAGCGCAGTGGCGCTGATGATGCGCGACGCAGGCCATCAGGTTTCCGGCTCTGACGCAGATGTCTTTCCGCCAATGTCGACCTATGTGGCCGGTTTGGGTTTTCCGGTGACCTATCGGTTTGACGAGGCAAACTTGCCAGCTGACCTCGGCCTGCTGGTGCTTGGAGCCAGCGCCAAGCTAGGCGGAGCCGATAACCCAGAGGTGACGGCGGCGCGGGCGCGCGGCATCAAGATCACCGACTTCGCCACTTTGGTGGGGGAGGCGACCGCTGGGCGGGTCAACACCGTGATTGCGGGTTCGTTCGGCAAGTCGACTTGCTCCGCGTTGATGGCGCATATCCTGCGGCAGGCGGGCGTGGACGCGGGCTGGATGATTGGCGCGATCTCACCGTCATTGCCCGCCACTGGTCATTGGGGCACGGCGCGCGACATGGTCCTGGAGGGCGACGAATATATTGTTGGCAACGGGGATCCCCGCTCCAAGTTCGCGCTCTATCATCCTGACCACCTGCTCCTAACCTCGTTGATCCACGACCATGTCAATGTATTCCCGACCTTCGCGGACTACGAAGCGCCCTTTCGGAAATTACTGGCCGGGCTGCCGGATCATGCGGTGGCGGTCATGCGAGATCATCCGGCGATCCGAGCGGTGGCGCATCTGACGCCCGCGCGTATCGTTTGGTACGATACCAAGGTCTGTGGGGGTTGGTTCAGCCGCGACGTGACCTATGGCGAAACCTCCAGCTTTACCCTGGTCGCGCCGGATGGTCGCGAGATCGCTATCACCACCAGCCTGCTTGGCGAGCATAACATCGAAAACATCGTTGGCGTGGCGGCCTATCTGTTGGAGCGCGACCTCGTGACCGAGAGCGCTTTGGACGCCGCCGTGGCCAGCTTCCAAGGTATTCGTCGTCGCCTTGATCACCTGACCACGACCTCACGGGTGCCGATCATTGAAGGCTTTGGCTCGTCCTACGAAAAGGCGCGATCCGCTATTGAGGCGGTTCTTCTGCACTTCCCCGACCGACCGCTGACCGTGGTCTTTGAGCCTCACACTTTTTCCTGGCGATCGCGTGAGGCGCTTAGCTGGTACGATACGGTGTTTGAGGGTTGCGCGCGCGTGCTGGTATGCCCGCCACCAGGCCATGGCGCAGGAACCCACGATCAGTCGAGCTTTGATGAAATCCTCGCGCGGGTCGCGGCGACTGGGGTTCCAAGCCAGGGGGTCGTGAGCGCCGACGAAGCCACAGCCGCACTCTCCGATCTGAGAGGCGACGAGATCGTACTCCTCCTATCGTCAGGCCCTCTGTTGGGCCTGCCGGATGAGCTGCCGCACGAATTCGACCAGATTTATACCTGAAGGCCTACGGCATAGATGCTGGCCGGGGTCGCAACGCGGTCGATCTCGGCCTCCACAATCACCCGGTGATAGTCCTTACCCTCAAAGGCATCCAGCCGGGCCCAATGTGCGGGTAGGTCGACAGAGGTGAACACCAGGATCGATAGGGCGGGCCCACGCGGGTCCGGTATGAGGCCGGGATAGCGGCCACCACTTCCCACTCCAGAGTCGCGGAAATAGCCGTGAACGATGCCGGGCGTCCAGGTTCCAACCATGCCCTGCATCTGGGCATGGTTGCTTTTGCCAGGTGCCAGGGTGCCGTAGACGATCAGCCGGTGTTC
>JANPNB010000135.1:0-2327 GCA_031427275.1 Alphaproteobacteria bacterium
CTTCAAGACTGTGCGCTTGGCCCTATGGGATGAGGCCTCTCAGAAACTGGTGTCGTTCCGCGAACTGCGCCGCGCGCGCCTGTCCTTGGGTCACGATTGACTCTGGCTTCGGGACAGACGTGAACTAACGACCAACAAGAAAAGTCTGGGAGGCGGGTCATGAGCGCGTGGACAATTGCAGACGTTTGGGAAGCCATTGCTGACAAGACTCCTAACCGTCCCGCCGTGATCCAGGGCCAACGCGAGATCACTTGGGGCCAGTTTGACGCCCGCGCCGACGCGCTGGCCGCCCACCTGATCGCCGCAGGTGTCAGCCGCGAGGCCAAGGTCGCGGCCTACCTGTTTAACGGCCCGGAATACCTGGAAACCTATTTCGCCGCCTTCAAGGCCGGGGTCGCGCCGATCAATACCAACTACCGCTATGGCGGCGCGGAGCTGACCTATCTGTTCGACAATGCCGATGCCGAGGCGGTGGTCTTCCACGCCAGCTTCGCTGCCACGATTGAGGCCATCGCCGCCAACCTGCCCAAGGTCAAGATCTGGGTTGCGGTGGCTGAGCCTGGCCATCCCGTCCCTGCCTGGGCTGATGATTACGACGCCATCGTCGCCAGGACACCAGCCCAACGCCCCACCAAAGCGCCCTGGGGCCGATCCGGTGACGACTTGCTGCTGCTCTATACCGGCGGCACTACCGGCATGCCCAAGGGCGTCATGTGGCGGCAGGACGATCTGTTCAACGTCATCGGAGCCGGCGGCCAAGCCGCGCGCGGGGTCGAACCCATCGCGACGGTTCAAGAGGCGGCTGATCGTCTAGACCCTTCCGGTCCCCGACCCTCTCGGTCCCTAATCTGTTGCCCGCTCATGCACGGCACCGGCCAGTTCTCCGCCTTCATCGCCCTGAACCAGGGCGGCAGCATTGCGGTCCTGCCTTCGCGCCAGTTCAGCGCCATTGAGCTCTGGACTGAGGCGGTGCGCCTCCAAGTCGAAGGCATCGTCATCGTCGGTCTGGCCTTCTCCACCCCGATGTTGGAGGCTTTGGAAGCCAACCCGGACCGCTGGGACTTGAGCCACGTCCAAGCCATGAGTTCGTCCGGCTCCATGTGGAGCCAGGAGAACAAGCGCGGCCTGCTCTCCTTCGCCAAGAACGCCACTATCTTCGACAGCTTTGGCTCGTCGGAAGCCGTCGGCATGGGCGCTTCAGCCTCCGCGCCGGGTGCCGAGGTCGAGACCGCAGCCTTCGCGCTCGGTCCCAACTGCGCGGTGTTCAACGAGGCTGGCAATCGCGTGGCACCCGGCACCGGCGAGCGCGGCATGGTGGCTGTTAGCGGCTTCCTACCCATGGGCTATTACAAAGACCCCGAGAAGTCCGCCAAGACCTTCCTCACCTATGAAGGCCAACGCTGGAGCGTCCCCGGCGACTGGGCAGAGGTCAATGCAGACGGCACCCTAAAGCTGCTGGGTCGCGGCTCCCAATGCATCAATACCGGCGGCGAAAAGGTCTTCCCCGAAGAGGTCGAAGAGGCGTTGAAAACCCATACCTGGGTTCGCGATGCGGCGGTTATCGGCTTGCCGGATGCCAGATTCGGTGAGCGAATCTGCGCGGTGGTCGAGCCCGACGGGACCCGCGATCTCACCCTAGCCGAGCTATCAGAGCACGTGCGCCGTCAATTGGCCGCTTACAAAGCCCCCCGCGACCTAGTGGTTGTCGACAGCATCGGGCGAGCCCCCAATGGCAAGTTGGACTATAAGGCCATCAAGGAACGCGCGCTGAAGGTGTTGGGCGTGGCAGGCTAAGCTCGAGGCGGCTTGCCCCTAGGCGGTCCCTTGAACGGCTTCCCACCCGGCGGGCCTTTGAACGGCGGCCTTGCCTTGGGGGGACCAGAGCGCGGAGCGTCATTGGCCTTACCTTTATAGGGTTTGCGCGGACGGTCCTCATCGGGGCGCTTCACGAAGCCCTCGGGCTTGCCCTGATAGGCCTTTCGAGGACCTTCAAACTTCGGTTTCTCGAATGGAGGCGTCTCAGCCCGGACGAAAGCAGGTCGAGGGGCCCGCTCGGGACGGGGTCCGTCGTGTCGCGGAGGTGGCCCATCCGATCGTCCCTGATACGGCTTGCGCGGCGGCCCCTCCGCCCGGGGCGCGCGATCAGCGCGCGGACTGCCCTCCCCTCGACCGGCCGGAGCCGTTGAGAGAGTTCGATCTTCATATCATCGCCCTCGGTAGCCTTTACGGCGGCGGCGAACTTAACCTGAGCGATATTGGCGATCTCGAAGCGGGTTTCGCGGTCCATAATCCGGATCGAGCCGATCTCGCGCTTGGTCACGTGACCC
>JANPNB010000136.1:0-3250 GCA_031427275.1 Alphaproteobacteria bacterium
GATGCGCGAGAGCCTGCCCAAGATGATCGCTGAGACCTTCGACAAGGAAGACCTCTGCGCCGATGCGCCGATCACCCAGGTTATCGCCGAGATCAGCGAGGCCCTGGATATCCCCGTCGATTGGGACCTCTGGCGAGAGACGATCGCCGAAGCTCCACCCCCTGATGATCTCCCCAAGGTCCCACCCGATCCCCGCCAACCCACCGAGATCGATCCCGATACCGAACCGGTCTAATCCCTTCCCACCACGAAGTGGGGGAAGTGGGCCGACAGCCTCTTCGGCTGGAGGGTCGATGGGGGTGCGTATCTGGAACGCACCGGCCTTCAGACTCTCACCCCCATCGTCACGCGCCTTGCTGCGCAAGTCTGGTGACACTTCCCCCACGACGTGGCGGGAAGCTGAGGATGCTTACCCCAGATGCCGCCCATACATCGCCAGCAACCGCTCCCAGTGTCGCTCAGCAGACGCCTTGTCATAGGCCGCCCGCTGCGGGAAGGCGAAGCCGTGTTCGACGCCGGGATAATGCTCAACTTCACCGTTCACCTTGGTCTTGGTGATGTGCTCGCGCAGGGCGACGACCATTTCCGGGGGTGCCCAACGGTCGGTTTCGGCACAGGCAAAATAGACCTCGCCCTTGACCTTCTGAGTTGCCAAGTGCGGACTATCGGCTTGGTCGGTGACTAGCGAAACGCCGTAGATCGAAGCCGCTGCAACCACCTTGTCTGGGAACTGGGCCGCCGCATTGATGGCGTACTGGCCGCTCATGCAGTAGCCGACCGAACCCATCGGCCCCTTGCTGGCTGCGGCCTGGGTGTCGATAAAGGCCAGCAAACTCTCGGTGTCAGACATGATCAGCGGGATATTGATCGAGCCCATCAGGTCGAACATCTTGGCCCGCTCAGCCTCGGTCGCGAAACCCTCCAGCTCCAAGACATTGGCGCGGTAATAGAGGTTCGGCAGCACCACATAATAACCACTGGTGGCCAGCCGCCGCGCCATGTCGCGCAACTCCTCACGGATCGCCGGCGCGTCCATATAGAAGAGGATCACCGGGAAAGGCCCGCCCCGCTCCGGATGAACGATAAAGGTGGTGGTGGCACCGTCTCGGGTCGGGATTTCGACAGTCTGTTCGATCATGGGTTCCTCGTGGACCTCAAGCGGTCCATTTCCTTCTGAATCAAGGTTTCGCGGTCGGCATTGACGAAGCCATAGGTCGCCGCCCCGTGCGCCACCAAACCGATGCCCCAGCCGACCATCGGCCAACCGAACCATAGATGGCCGGGCGACGTGGTTAGGTTGATCGCCACCAGTCCAGCATTGACGATCACATAGGAAAGCAGGTGGCTGCGGAAAGCGAGCTTCATGTCAGCCCGCCGTTCCGCGGTCTTCCGCAGGTCGTGCTCATCAGTCATGGCATGTGCTCCCAAAAGGCGATCAGGTCTCGCCGCCGACAACAAACGCCCTGTTGTCAGCAGTGACAAGACCCACCCTAAAAGTTGGCGCGGCTCGAGATCGCGCCATCGACCACCATATTGATCCCGGTCGTAAAGGCCGAGCGCGGACTGGCCAGGAAAACGGTAGCCGCCGCGATCTCTTCCGGCGTCGCCATCCGGCCGGTCGGATTGCGCTTGATCATCTGGTCGAAGAAGCCCGGCATTCCGGCTTTGACATTGCCCCAGACCCCGCCCTCAAAGAACACGGTGCCCGGCGACACCACATTGCAGCGGATATGCTTGGGCGCATTCTCGCGGGCAATGCCCTTGGCATAATGGATCTGTGCGGCCTTCATCGCCCCATAGGCTGAGGGAGCCGTGGCCTCGGCCGCCGAGATTGACGAGGTGATGACGAAGCAGGCGTCGCCCTTCTCGGCCCCGGCCTTTTCCAGGAACGGCTTGGCCGCCTCCCAGACATTGACCGCGCCCAGGATGTCGATCTCGAACATCCCGCGCCATGACGCCTCATCGGCCCCCTGAACCAAGGCGCTGGCATTGGAGACCACCACGTCAATGCCGCCGAGCGCCTCGCCCGCTGCCGTGATGAACGCCTTAAGCGCCGGGCCGTCGGCAATATCCACCACCTGGCCAAACGCCTTGACGCCCTTGGCCTTGAGCGCCGCGACCGTCGCCTCGACCTCATCGGCCTTGCGCGCGCAGATGGCGACATTGGCCCCTTCGTCGGCGAATAGGTCAGCAATGGACCGGCCGATACCGCGCGTCGCACCGGTGATAACGGCGGTCTTACCCTTCAAGCCCAGATCCATGGTCGTTCCTTCACGTTTGGCTGTTTGAAAAACCCTTCTAGCGAATGGTGCGATTGGCGCTACAGACTTCGCACTTCGCAAGTTCCATCGGGACCGGAATGCTCGACATCTTTGACGCCAAGCTGGACGCGCAGTTTACCCCGGTCGACCCGGCGCGGCTCCGCGCGGTGTTGGAACCCCTGCTGCCCAAGGGCGGCTTGGTGACGGCCATTGAAGGCATGAAGCCCTATGAGAGCGATGGCCTCGCGGCTTACCGTTCCCTACCCGCCGCTGTCGCCCTGCCCCAGACCGTGGCGCAGGTTCAAGCGGTGTTGCGCGCTTGCACCCAGATGGGCGTTCCCGTCGTGGCGCGCGGTGCCGGCACGGGCCTGTCCGGCGGTGCCCTCCCCTTCCCCGGCGGCGTGCTGCTCAGCATGGCGCGGTTCAATGCAATCCTGGATATCGACCCCGACGCCCGCACCGCCCGGGTCCAGCCGGGCGTGCGCAACTTGGCGATCTCCGAGGCCGTGGCTCATCTGGGTTTCTTCTACGCCCCAGACCCCTCGTCCCAGATCGCCTGCTCCATCGGCGGCAATGTGGCCGAGAATGCCGGAGGGGTTCACTGCCTGAAATACGGCCTAACGGTACACAACATCCTGGCCCTGAATGTGGTGACCATGGACGGCGAATTGCTGAGGATCGGCGGCGGCGCTCTGGACTCGCCGGGGTTTGATCTCATGGCCCTGATGACCGGATCCGAAGGCCTGCTCGGCGTTGTCACCGAAGTCACCGTCAAACTCACCCCGCTACCCGACACTGCTCGTGTGATCCTAGCCGCCTTCGACGATGTCGAGATTGCTGCCGAGGCCGTCGCCAAGATCATGGCCGCTGGGGTGGTGCCCGCAGGTCTTGAGATGATGGACGGCCCCGCCTTGCGCGCCGCCGAAGACTTCGCCCATGCCGGCTATCCCAAGGACGCCGCGGCCATTCTGCTCTGCGTACTGGATGGG
>JANPNB010000137.1:0-2799 GCA_031427275.1 Alphaproteobacteria bacterium
TGCCGAGCGCTCCACTGACCGCGAAGCTTTGGCTGCCGAACTGATCGACCGATTTGGACCCCTGCCGCCAGAAGCTGCGCAATTGTTGAAGGTGGTGGCAATCAAGGGCCTGTGCCGTGAGGCTAATGTGTCCAAGATCGACGTGGGACCGAAGGGAGCCGTGGTTACGTTCCGAGGCGACGCGTTCAAAAACGGCTTGGGCTTGGTGCAGTTTGTCCAGAAGAACCAAGTGGCTTGGCGCATCCGACCAGATCAGAAGGTAGTCGTGAAGGGCGAATGGGAAACCCCGGCCCAGCGGTTGAAGGCGGCAGAAAAGGTGTTGGGGGAGTTGGCGCGATTGGCGGCAGCTTAGCGCTTCACCGCCAAGAACCGGCTGTTCCGCAGCGGCCCCGCCGAAACGAGTGACACCAGAATCCCCACAGGGAACATTTCAACAAAGGTCATCGGCAGACGATAGAGAGGATTGGCGTAATCCGATTTGAACTTGGCCGCGTCGGCGGTGATTTTGGCGAGGGCTTCTGGGGAGGCTCCTTTCGCCATGGCACCATCGATCATGCCCTTGGCATAGTCACCGGCGAAATCCATTTTCGTGAAGGCCAGGACACCCTCCCAAGCAAGGACGTAGAATACACTGGCGACGAAGCTGATCCCTAGGCCTAGGCAAAGGGCGGGCCAAAAACTGATGATGCCGCCTAGGACGATGTCGCGGTGGCGTTTGACGCCAATGAACACTGTGCTTAGGGCGACCAGCATAGTGAGGTAGCCAATCGCCATCATGTATGAAGCGTCGGCGTGGCCTTTCTGGAGGTTGGGCATGGTGAAGGCGAACATTCCGCCTGCGACGACTAGGCCACCGATGGTGCCGTAGGCGAAAATCTTGCGAAGCATGTTGGGTCTCCCTTGGACGGCCCATCAACAGCGCTTGGTCATCGCAGATCAATCGCCCAAAAGGGTGATTTTGCGCAAGGCACCCGAATTAACTCAGCAAACCCAGCTCGCGGGCGCGGTTGATGGCGTCGGTGCGGCGTTTCGCGTCGAGCTTTTCGAAGATGTGGGCGATGTGGGTTTTCACAGTGTTGGGCGAAACGTAGAGGCGCGCGGCGATCTCTTTGTTGGAACGACCCATTGCCAGTTGTTGCAGGACAGCCAGCTCGCGAGGGCTGATGCCGAGTGCGGCTTGGGCTTTTGGGTTGCCGTCAAAGGTGGCGGGATTGGGGTCGGCGAAGACGCGGGCTCCGAGAAAGATGCCTAGGGTCAGAAACCCGACGGCAATGAGGGTGATGTAGATGTCGGTGGAGTAAGCCCGCGCTAGGTGCTGGTAGTCTATCCATTGCAGGGCGAGCGTTCCGGCTGCGAGGAGTCCGCCATAAAGAGCGACCGACTTCCACATTGGGTTACCCTGCTTGAGCGCGCTCTGCGGCCTGTTCTAAGGCGCGGCCAACGCCTTCGGTTGGTGAGACCTCGGCGACGCCGATATCGAATTCGACCACGAAGGGGGGCTTGCCCTCTCCCGCCTCGAATGCAGTGCAACCGATCACGGCAGCTATCCGTTCGCCCGCAGCGCGGGCAGCGGCCTGGGGGGTCGCGGGAAGGGCCAAGGCAAAGACCTCTGGAGCCAAGCGCGCAGGGGTGTCCTCGACCCGCACCAACCGACTGATCATTGAGCCGATTTGAGGGATAGCGCGATCAAGCCAGGCTGAATTCCGCGCCGCGACGATTTCAGGTCGATTGGCGACCTTGAGCACGCAAACGGAAAGCGGGCGGTTTCGCAACCGCGAGCCCTGGGCCAAACGCCCAAGGTGTCCGGCAAATAGATCGCGCGTGAAAAGGCCAGTTGCAGCGTCCATCAAGCCCGAACTTCGGGCCTTCTCCAGGGCTTTACGTATGGCGGTCTGGCGCCGGAAGCTGCGCGCAAGTTCGATAATTCGGTTTGCGGTTTCGGGTTCCGGAGTTTCCGGCGAGGCGACATCGGAGACGCCCCGATGATAGGCCTCTGACATGGTTACGTAGCTTTCCTGCCGCATGTAGAGCAGGGCAGGTGTGTGATAGAGCCGGGTGTTTCGGCGCATCCCCGCGGCGATAGACAAGGCCTCTTGGCTGTTATCCCCGGCCCAAAGCACCACCGCGTCAAACGGGCGCTCATGCAGATAGTCAAACGCCGTATAGGCTGTGAATGCGCCGACGACTTCGGCTCCGGAGCTGGCCAGCGCGTTAGATAAGCCTAGGAACTGGGGTGCGGGTTCACCGATAGCCAGGACGCGCAGGGGTGTCGGGTCGGGTTCTGGCAATTCCAGGCGGCGACCGTGCGCTGCAAAGGTTTGCAGTCGAAGCTCAAACTCCTCCTCTGCGACGGCCGTCCGGACAAGGGTCTCAAGGCGCAAGACCAACTGGGCAGAATGGGCGGGCGCGGCCAGCACGAGGTCGAAACCATAGGCCTCAAGTTCAGGCCCTGGATCTCCGATAGCGATCACTGGTAGGCGGCGTGGCGCGCAGGCGGCACGGAGCCGCCGGCCAAGCATTAGAGCTTCATGTCCACCGCTTTTCAAATCAATGATTACTGCTTCGACCGCCAGATCACTGAGCGCGGCTACGGCGGCGTAAGGCCCGCGCGCGGTGACTGTGCGCCATCCCAAGCGGTCCAGCCCCTCCGATAAGGGGCCCGCCATAGCGTCGTCGCGCGCAACGATCAGAACTCGCGCCTGGACGCTTGCGGCCATTCTAAATGCCTACCTTCGACAGCTTGACGATATCGCACCGAGGGGGCGTGAATCGGATTGTCATGGAGTATACAGACCCAGG
>JANPNB010000138.1:0-6693 GCA_031427275.1 Alphaproteobacteria bacterium
CGCTTGCATGCCAAGATAGACGCCAAGCTGATTGATGTCGCAAACCAGCTGATAGTCTGCCTGTGTGAAGTTCACCGTGTCGGCGATGGTGCCGATGATCCCGGCATTGTTGATGAGGACATTGATCGTCCCGAACTTCGATTCGCCCTGTTCGACAACCGCCTTCCACTCAGGCGCGAACCGGACATCATGCTTGATGAATAACGCATTCGCGCCAAGACTCTCTGCCAGCGCTGTCCCGTCTTTTTCGTTGACGTCGGTCAGAATTACCTTGGCACCTTCGGCAACAAACATCTTGGCATGCGCCTCGCCCATGCCCTGCGCCGCACCCGTGATGATCGCTACCTTGCCTGAAAGTCTACCCATTTTCGCTCTCCCGATGAACATCTCAAAGGAGGTTTCTAGCCTGGACGCGGGTTAAAAAACAAGTGTTTGTTTGTTTGTTCTAATTGTCGCTGCTTTGTTTCTGACCCTAATCATTCCTGGACGGAGATCAGGGGTTCGCATCAGCTTAGGCCAGAAGGTGCCCAACCATCAGCGTCAGGCCAACGATCGCCGCCCAGAGCGGATAAATGGCCCGCCACTGCGGCGGAGCGCGGTCGGTCTCCATATAATGGGTGATGACGAGATAAGCCTTCACGGCAGCCAGCGCGAAGATCGTGACGGTCGCTGCTTCGCGCCATGCCAGCCGCTCGGCAGTGAGCACGGCGAGGCCGGTCAGCGCGATCAGGATCAGCCAGATTGTTGTGGGCCCAAGTGTTGTGGGAGCGCGCTTCACCGCAGCCCCACCAGATAGAGCATCGGGAAAATGAACAACCACAGCACATCGACGAAATGCCAGAACAACCCGGTGTTTTCGAGCTTCTTGAGAAAATGTCCGGACCCGGTCTCGATCAGCGCACGGCTGCGGCAGTGCAGGATGAAAACCATGCCACCAATGACATGAGTGAAATGCAATCCGGTGATGACAAAATAAAATGTGAAGAAGCTGTTGGTCGCGGGTGTAATCCCATACTCAATTTTGAGCCCATATTCGAACAGCTTGTTGATAGAGAATAAGCCACCAGTGGCGAGGCATACCGTCAGCCATTTGTGCGCCTGGGGTGCAAGTCCGTGCCGGACGGCCTCGATTGCCTTGACCATCGCCCACGAGCTGGTGAGCAGGATGAGGGCATTGGCGAGTCCGAAAAACTGGTTCAACTGATGCTGAGACGCCGCGAAGACCGGGGCCAGACGGACCCGTTCGCTGATGTAGACAATGAACATCAGGAGGAAGATGATCATGTCGATGAAAATGAAAATCCACAGCCCCTCGGTGCCAGGATGAGCAGCGGCCCCGGCGCTTTGGCCTGGGCCGCTGTCGTCACTCATTTCGTCGGGCTGCATCAGGCCGGAAGCTGTCGCCCGTGGACCGCTTCAGCACCCGGGCGCGTGTTCCGCAGATGCTTGAACATGTAGTAAGTGTAGACCGAGAAAAACGCCCACAACCAGGCGCTGAAGATAATCCAGAAGTTCCACAGTCCGCCAACTGCAAACGGTCCGTCCTTGACGAATGGCATGATCACCAGCGCGACAAAGGCCACACCGATCGCCATGCAGGTCCACCCTGCCCAGGCCGGGAAGATCGTCTGCTGCTTGTTGAGCACTGTGTAGAGCCCCAATCCGAGCATCTGGAAGGTGGTGATCATATAGGTGCAGTCAAAGATGAACCAGGTCATCGTATGGACCATCTTGATGGTTCCGGGATCGACCTCGCCTGCCAGCAACGAACACGCTGCCCACATTGCCGGACAGAAGGCCAACAGCCAGCCAGTCAGCAAGCCTCCCGCCATTTCAAGCATGCCAAACACGCTGAACCCGCCATCCTCATCCTTGAGCATCGAGGCCAGTTGGCACGACCAGGCCATGTAGAACAGCCCAAAAGTCGAACAGGCAATCATGCCCGTCGCGATCTCGGGATATTTTGCATAATGGTCCGAGACCAGTTGCTCGGGGCTCATCGCCATCATGTTGGGCGGCGGCAGATTATGCCCCAAAATGCCGAAGAAGTAGATGAAGCTGACCACAAAGATCGGTCCGCACCAGACCAATGCGGTCGACACGGCATGTTTTGCTCTTTCGTCCATAGTGCTCTCCTGTCGTCAGTCACCGAATAACCGCCCCGCCGATCTGATCACAAATCGGCGGAACTGGCCTGCATTGCAGAACAATCAAGCCCTAAAACTTGAAGGTTCCCTGGAGCCCATAGGTCCGCGGCGTGCCCACCGCCCGTGCGCTGGTGCCGATAACCGCACCCAGATCGAGACCGCCCACTTCATATTTCTTGCCGGTCAGGTTCTGCGCATAAGCCATCAGCGAGAATTGCGACCCGCCGATATTATCAAGCCCGGCGCGCAGGTTGACCAAGGCATAGCCCTTGATCAATGTGTTCGGCGTGTAGGAGTTTGCCAGGTTTGAATAATAGAAGGACGACTGGGCATAGACTTCCCCCCGCAGATAGGCCGTGCCGGTATCGCTGCCGATATCCTGGCTGATCTTCGCAAAAACGCTCCCGGTCCATTTCGGCGCATCGCCATAGGGACCGTAGATGAAATTGCGTCCGCCTGCGACGGCGCGGGGGTCTGAGTAGATTGCCTCTGTACGCGACAGACCGCCACCGAATTCAAAATTGTCCGACACATTGAAATTGGCATCCAGCTCGAAGCCGCGAATGCGTGCCTTGTTCACATTACCGGTGACGCTGGCGATGCCCAGATAAACCGCGCGCTGAATATTATTCACGATCTGGTTGTAAAAAGCGATGTTGAGACGCGACCGGACCGACCCTAAGTCGCCGGCAAATTTGGCGCCAATTTCAATGTCCTTGGTAGTTTCGGTTTTATAGGCGTTGTTGCTTGGCCGAAGAAGCGAATCGGGCACGGTATTATCGATATTATAGCCAGCGGTGCGGAAGCTGCCGCGATGGGCAACGTACAACAGCAAGGCGTCGCTGAGTTTGTAATCGACGCTGACAGTCCAGCTTGGCTTGTTGACTTTGAGAGAAGCGAATTTGGTCTGCGAGTTGGGAAGATTTACTGACAGATCATCATCCGCGCGGGTGATGCTCTGATCTTCCCACGTATGCCGATAGCCTCCGGTGAATGACAGCGCATCGGCCAGCTTATAGGTGAACTGGGCAAAAACCGCCTTTGATTTATTCTCTCTTTCACCATTGAAGCGGTTTTGACTGCCCCAGGTAGTTGGCGTACCCAGGAAGGCGCCCGGGATATCGCAGAAGGCACAGGTTGGCGTGTTGGTACCTTGTTTCACATCACCAAAGTAAACCCCGACGATATAGGTGAGCTTGTCATCCATGATCCTGCCGGAAATCTGCGTTTCGTTCGACCATTGCTTGGTATACCAATTATAACCCTCGGCATTGGGCAGCGCAGCACCCGGCTGGGCCACTTGTGAGTTGGGCACATTGCCAATGATAATCCACGGCAACCCCGCACCATCGACATCGATGATGTCGTTGGAGCGAACATCATTAAACCCGAATATATTGGTCAGCTTGACAGAATCGTTGATCTCATAGCTGGTTTTGTTGGAGACAAAATACTGACGGCTTTTGTGATTATTGGTCTCACTGTTGTAAAAATCGTAAAAGCCAGCCGCCCGATTCCTTGCCAGTTCCAGATTGGCAGCGTTGGGCGTGCCATTCAAACCCAAATTATAGAGCAGGTCTGTTACCGTCGTCAGTGGTGTGCCGTCGGGTCCCAATGACCCCTGCGGGTTGATGCTGCTGAGCTTGAGTCCGCTGCCGCGGCCATCATCAGTGTTGTATTGAAAGGTGGTGACGTTTTCGAAGCCTTCGACCGGATCGAGCAACAGGCTGGCGCGATAGGCCTGATAGTCGATCTGGTTGGATTCGAGGCCGCCAAGCGCGAGGTTGTGCTGGAAGCCATCGCGTTTGCGATAGGATCCTCCTAACCGCACTGCAGCGCCGTCACCAATCGGCAAATTGAGCGCACCGTTGATTTCGATGTTGTTGAAGTTGCCATAGCCGGCTGTCAGATATCCGCCGAAATCATGGGTCGGCTTGGTGACCTGATAGAGGATCGCACCGCCGGTCGCGTTGCGGCCAAACAATGTTCCTTGCGGGCCTTTGAGCACCTGGATTGACGACATGTCGAAGAACGACTGGGTGCCCGCACCCGCAACCTGAACTTCGTTCATATAGACGACAACCGCGGGCGCGGTGCCCGAAAAAGCATCGACTGTCTGTCCGCGCAGCGCGAAGTTGATCTGGTTGTTGGAGGACGTCTGCCGCAGGGTCAGACCCGGCGTAGTGACCTGCAAATCCGCTTCCGACAGGATGCGCAGTTCAGTCAGCTGCTCCGAGCCAAAGGCCGCAACCGAAACCGGAACGTCTTGCAGCTTTTCATCGGTCCGCCGCGCGGTCACGATAATGTCTGAAGAGTTCGTCTCGTCGGCTTCGGCGGGCTTGGCCGATTGTGCGAGCGCTGGTGATCCGACAAGCGCACCAAGCGCAATCCCGGTCACAAGCATCAATTTGAACTGTGCACGAGTCGTCGTCGCGCCGGTTTCGATCTTTTTCATGTTGTATCCCTCACCCTATGAGTTGTGTTCAATTTCAAATATCGATCGCTAATCCGCCCTTTGGGTTGACGTTCACTTCGCTAAGCCCTGCTCCCTGCGCCAGCCCTGTGATGGGTGGCACTTTGGCCGCAAGCATACCCATGATCCAGTTCTACGCTGGTGTTGATTGGGCCATGACTATGCCGGTCAATCACAAAAAACAAGTGTTTGTTTTTGTCCGGCACAATGCGGAGCTGCTCCCTCGCCCGCGCCGTTTGGGCCGCAAAACCGGGAACGCCACAATCGCGGGCACGTCGCAGTTCATCGAAAGTTGCCATATCTCAGGCCCCCGCCAGCATCATGGCCGCGCATTTTTCACCGATCATCATGCAGACCGCGTTGGTGTTGCCCGAGGTTATCATCGGCATGACCGAGCCGTCGGCGATCCGCAGCTTGCCGATGCCGCGCACCCGCAGCTCGGGGTCGACCACCGCCATTGGATCAGCGGGCGCGCCCATCCGGCAGGTGCCGACATGGTGGTAGCCGGTGCTGGCGGTGCTGCGGATATAGTCAATGAGCGCGTCGTCCGATTCCTCGCGCAGGTCGGGCTGTATTTCCCTGGCACCCTGCGCGCGCAATGGCGCAGCCGCGCCGATCCGCCCGATCAGGCGAAGCCCGTCGATGGCGGTGCGCAGGTCCGTTTCGGTCCCGAAATAATTGGGCTGGATGCGGGGCGGTTGGCGCGGATCGTTTGACGCGATCTGGACAGTTCCGCGGCTTTCCGGCCGGTTCTGATAGAAGGCCAGCTGGAAGCTTGATTCCTTTAGGAGTTCGCCAGAATAGCTACTCGCCTCAAATGGCATGAAGAACAGCTGGATGTCCGGGTCCTCCAGCCCAGCGCGGGTATGGGCAAAGCCGCCCGCAAGCGCAGCGCCGACCGCAAGTGGCCCGGACCGGGTGGTCAAGTAACGCAAGCCGGCAAGACCTTGCGAGACAAGGTTGCTCATTGTCGCATTGAAAGTGTGGTGGCTCGAGGTCTCGAATGATCGTTTGCTGGTAATATGGTCGATGAGATTCTCGCCGACGCCGCTGAGTTCATGCACGACCGGAACCCCGAGTCCGCTGAGCAGCGCGCCAGGCCCGATGCCAGACAATTGTAACAGCTGTGGGGTCGCGAATGATCCGGCTGCGAGCACGATCTCACGCCGCGCCGACGCCCGGTGGCTGGTGCCGCCCCTATCATAGCGGACGGCGGTCGCCTCATTTGCTGCCACATCGATTTTCGTAACCAGTGCATCGGTCACGATATGCAGGTTCGAACGGCGCTTGGCAGGCGTCAGAATGGCCGCTGCGGTGGATGAGCGTCTGCCTTTCCAGGTCGTCATTTGGTAATAGCCGGACCCTGCAATATCGCGTTGGCAAAAGTCCGGGTTGCGCGGAATCCCGACTTCGGCTGCCGAGTCGAGAAAGGCGTCGGCCAGCGGGTTGACCCAGCGTGCATCCTCGACGCCTACCTCGCCCTGGTCTCCATGGAATTCGTCGGCTCCGCGCTGTTGTCGTTGCGATTTGCGGAAAAATGGCAGCAGTTCGTCATAGTACCAGCCCACTGCCCCCATTTGCCGCCAGACCGCATAGTCGGACGGGGTGCCCCGTAAATAGAGCAGCCCGTTAACCGCGCTCGACCCGCCCAGGACCTTGCCGCGCAGCGCAGAGATCTTGCGACCGTTAAGGTTGGGCTCGGGCTCGGTTTCGAAATGCCACATGAAGCGGGGATCGGGGAGAACCTTTGCAAAGCCCATCGGCAAGCCAATCCAGCGCCCGTGATCGGTTGGCCCGGCTTCCAGCAGCAGGACAGTATTGGCCGGGTTTTCACTCAAGCGAGCCGCAACGATCGCGCCAGCGGAACCGCCGCCGATCACGATAAAATCAAATTCCGCTGCCTCGATCTGCATCCCGGCCATCCATTCCCCAAGCATTTTTTCATCCGTCTCCATCGATTATGATATCGGGATATGCAGATAGTGTATATCCCCTATTTCAATTTTGTTGATTTGTCAGCTCAACCGTCGCGTCGAGATTCACATCCGCGCACCCCGCAGCTGATGATGAAGC
>JANPNB010000139.1:0-1777 GCA_031427275.1 Alphaproteobacteria bacterium
GCGTCCATCATAGCCGCTCTCCATCTCGTCGCCGTCGCCGGCCACCACGGAGGCGCCGATGGAAAATCCAGAGGCTTTGTGCGTGCCCGAAAACCCGTTGGAGGCCACAAACCGCCATTCCGACTGCGAAGCCGTCGCCGATCCCCCTTCGGAATTGGTGATGCGGGGCATGGCGCGCGCCGCGTCTTCGGCCATCCGCGCGGTGTCTTCCAACGCCTCGGGGTTGGGTTCGAAGGCGTCAAACAGATCTAGGTCCTGGTGCGGCCCTTTGGCGTAAAGGCTTGGATCAGCCAGACCTGCATAGGGGTCTTCTGGGGCCAGACGCGCCATGGCTACGGCCCGTTCCACCAATTTGGCGCGAGCACTGGCTGAGATGTCAGATCCAGATACCGTGGCCTGTCGCTTACCGACAAACACCCGCAAACCCAGATCGCGCGACTCTTCACGCTCCACCTCTTCCAGCTTGCCCAGCCGCACATTGATCCCCAGGGCGCGGCGCTCAGCCCCCACCACCTCGGCAGCATCGGCCCCCGCCGCCAAAGCGGCTTTCACGACATCGGCTAACAGCTCTTCATCCATGCCCGCCATATGGCTGGCCCTGACCGCCGGGGCAAGTCGGCGTGTGACAGGACCCGTTCCTACCCGGCAAAACTCCACCCTCCGCCCTCCGCCCTCCGTCATCCTAGGCCTTGTGCCTAGGACCCCTCTCTCAGCTGGCATTGAGCCGCAGGAGGGAACCCAGCCCAGCCCCCGCACACAGCGGTACTTGCAATAGGGCCCCTAGGGACAAGCCCTAGGGTGACGGTCGGGGGTAATCCTGGACCGCTCGGCCAGCGAATTACGGCGAATTACGGTGACACCCCACTTAACTCTCCATCACCCGTACCCGAGGACCCCGCTTGCCCGCTGCCAGCACGCGCCCGCTCTCCGCCTCCAACCGCGCCAGAAACGCCGCTGCGCCTAGCGGTCTCCCCACGCTCTCAGCCTGACGCAGGCGCTTGGTGGCGATCTCATCTTCCGCGCTGGCGAGCAATTCCGCAAACTGTGGATAGCGATCGGCGACCGGGGCCTTGAGCGTCAAGCCATCATCAGCCACCCGCCCCAAATGCACATGGGCGCTACTCCAGGCCCAATCGCTGGCCCGCCCGACCAGCCCCGCCCGCACCGGATTGAGCGCCACATAGCGCAGGGCCGCGCCCAGATGGCTCTCATCCATAGCCACACAACCAAACCGCCCCTGCCAGAAGTGACCCGTCCGCTTCAGGCGCGCATGAATGTGCCCGGCATAGCGGCGATGCACGACTGACATCACCGCGCTCAGCGCCTCGGCTGTGGGAGGTGCCAGGATCAAGTGCACATGGTTGGGCATGAGCACCCAAGACCACACCTCGACACCGTGAACCTTGGCCCGGGTGCTGAGCAGATCACGATAGAGGCGGTAGTCGTCATCGCAGAAGAAGGTCTGCGCCCGTCCGTTACCACGTTGGGTGACGTGGTGAGGGATGCCAGGAAACACTGCGCGGGCCATGCGTGCCATGGCAGGAGGTTAGGGTCTCGGGAAGTGGGAGTCAATTAAGTGGGGTGTCACCGTAATTCGGACCGCGCTGCGATTTCATTTGGGGTACAACGTGTGAGTCGTTCGGGAATGACTCCAACAACTACTCTGATCAAAACGATCAACACCTTGATCCTTTCGAGGGGTTGGACCAGGGCGCAATTCAGGAAATCCTGCAAAGCGCGCAGCAGCAGCAGGCGACCTATTGCCAAGGCAACCCTG
>JANPNB010000140.1:0-4862 GCA_031427275.1 Alphaproteobacteria bacterium
CAGCCCAGGATTATCTCGCCAACCTCGTTCTCGTCCATCCCAACTCTGCGTCCTCTGCGAAACCTCAGCGATCTCTGCATTCAAACCTTGTTGAGTCTGCCTTAGGGTTACCCTAGAAAATCCCGTAGCCCCCATCGATCAGGAAGCTGTCGCCCGTGTGGAACGCCGACGCATCCGACGCCAGATAGACAGCCATGCCGCCAAAGTCCGCAGGTTTGCCCCAACGCCGTACCGGCACCCGCTTGATCACCGCGTCATTGAACTTGTCGTTGCCCTGGGCCCCGGCCGTCATGTCTGTGGCGATCCAGCCGGGCAGGATGGCGTTGGCGCGGACGCCGTAGCGGGCATGCTCAACGGCGATGGCGCGGATCATTGAGATCACCGCGCCCTTGGTCGCAGCATAGGCCTCGTTGCGCGGCGCACCGTCGAGGGCCGATAGTGACGAGATCACGACCAGCGAACCGCCAGCCTTGTCACCGCCCTCCGCCCGCTCAACCATGTGCTTGCAGGCTTCGCGGAAAGTGAAGAACACGCCGTCCAGATTGACGCCCAACACCTTGCGATAGAGCTCGGTGGAGAAATCCTTGAAGGCTGGTGCTCCGCCGCCGATCCCCGCATTAGCCACAACCGTGTCGATGCGGCCCATCTTGGCGATCGCCTCGACCATGCCGGCCCGGACAGCCTCTTCATCGGCCACGTTGACCACCTGGCTCAGCACCCGCACACCGGTCGCCTTGACCACCGCTTCAGCGGCGGCGTTCTTGCTGGCGTTGGAGCCCCAGATGACGATATCGGCCCCGGCCTGCGCCATGGCCTCAACCATGCCCAAACCGATACCGCCATTGCCGCCGGTGACGAGCGCGACCTTACCGGTCAGATCGAAAGGTTTGTAGGCCATGGTGGTTTCGCTCCCAATGAATGTTGTTGCCTGCGAAAGGCCGCATTGACGGGGCGTCCGTCAAGCCCAGATGCGATTGACTTCCCCAGGGTCGTGGCCCCTCGTGGGAGAAATCGTCGGAGGAACCGCCATGATCCAGCTCTATGACCACCCGCTCTCGCCCTATGCCCAGAAGGTCAAAATCGCGCTGCGGGAAAAGGGCGTGGCTTTCGAGACCGTCTCGCCGGGCGGTTTGGGGGCAGGCGGCGCGCAGGGTGCGTTCCTGCGGGCCAATCCGCGTGCCGAGGTGCCGACCCTGACGGACGGTGACGTGGCCATCTTCGATTCCACGATCATCTTGGAATATATCGAAGACAAATGGCCGATCCCGGCCTTGCTCCCCGCTTCGCCCGCCGACCGTGCCCGAGTTAGGATGCTGGAAGAGGTCATGGACACCCACTTCGAGGCGATCAATTGGGGTCTGTCGGAAATTCGCTGGTTCCGACGGGCGGAAGGCGAGCTCGAAGCGGCGCTGGTCGCAAGGGCAGCTGAACAGACGCAGAGTTTCTTCTCCTGGTTGGAGCACCAACTTGGGGGTCGTCCCTGGTTTAACGGCGACGGCTTTGGTTGGGGAGACCTGTCTGTCCTGCCCTATCTCAACGGCTCGGTGGGACATGGCAACCCGCCGGACAAGGGCAGCCGCCTCTCCGACTGGCTGACGCGGGCCAATGCCAGGCCGTCTGTCGCCGCGACAACTCAGGAGGCGGTCACCTCATCGACCGCCTCGGCCATGCCCAATGTGGCTGAGCTGGTGAAGCAGGGTCTGTTCAAACGCGAATATCGCGACCATCGCCTGGAGTGGATGATCAAGAGCGGCGGTGCTCAAGTGGTGATCGACGGCCTAGCTCGAGACAATATTCGCTTCAGTCCAGACTTTCGCTGAAACCTTTCCCGCGATGGATCGAACTGACTTGAAGCCAAATTCGAAATTCCGCGATCGGAGCAACCCATGAAGTTCACACCGCTCCTCGTCGCCATGGCGCTGCTCTGGCCAGCAGCGGCCTCTGCCTTTGATATCGGTCCTGCGGTCGGCACCCAGGCGCCGCCGATATCGGCCAGAGACGCCGCCGGCAAAGCCGTCACGATCAAGTCGCTGTCGGACAAGAACGGCGTGGTCCTGGTCTTCTTCCGCTCCGCCAAATGGTGCCCGTTCTGCCAGAAGCAGTTAGTAGACCTGAAGGACGCGCAAGCCCCACTCGCCCAGCGAGGCTATAAGCTGGTTGCGCTCAGCTATGACAGTCCGGAGGTTCTGACCGCCTTCACGGCCAAGCAGAAGATCGGCTTCACCCTCCTATCCGATCAGGGCTCAACGACCATCGACGCCTTCAAACTGCGCGATCCCCAGTACAAGGAAGGCAGCTTTGCCTATGGCGTACCAATGCCTGGGATCTTCGTGATTTCGCCGCGCGGCGTCGTTCAAGCCAAGCTGGCAGAGGAGGGCTATCGCAATCGCCCACCGGTTTCCGCCGTGTTGGCAGCGGTGGACGGGGTCAGGCGCTAACCCGGCATACCCGGCTGGCTGACCCGGCCTGATCCCGAAATATCGGAGGTCAAGCTCTTGGGTTTGACGGTCAGCTCAACGTCTCCACTGCCCGAGACGCTGATCTTGGCTGCCAGCTTGGGGCCGAGCTTAGCATGACCCGATCCCGAAATATCGACAGTGGCGTCATCGGTAGCGAGCTCCGCCAAGTCAGCCCGACCTGAACCTGCGATACTCAGTTTGACGGTCTTGGCCGCGCCCTTAACCGAGGCGGTGCCGGATCCGGTGATGTCCAGGCCAAACGTCGCTTGGTTATAGCCCTCGACCACCAGCTTCTGGTCCCCGTTGAGCTCGAACATCCGAACGTCCGGCGCGGTCATCATGATCTTTAGACGATAGCCATCCTCAAGATCATCCTCGGAGGCAGTCCGGATTGCCCCGGCCCCGACGATCAGCTTATCGAGGGCATCTGCAGGTCCTGAAACGGTCAACTTCGCCACAGGACCCTGCGTGAAAACCAGATCGGCCGGTACATCAACGACCAGCCGGTCGCCACCAGACCACGCAAAGTCGCGGGTGGCATTGTCAGCGCCGACATCCCCCAACGCCAGGTCACCCTTGTCGTCGCGGTGGTGGCGGGAGCTGTGCCAATCCATATCCCGGAAATGGACTATACCGTGGTCGGTGATGCTGAACGGGCCTCCGGCTATGGCGAAAGCTGCTGCGATGCAGACAATGCTGAGGAAAAATCCGGTAACAGCGATCAAAACTAGGGTGCGGATCACGACGCAACCTCCTGAGGTTCAAGGGCAGGTTTCAACAAGCGGATGTGCAGACGGCCATACCAAACCAAGGCGTTGACAAAGCCGATCGTCAGAAGGGTTGTGACCGCGCCAATAGATGCCGCACCAGCCATAACGCCCAAACCCGCCAACATGACCGCGCCGATATCAGACCCGGTCACAAAGAACGGACCGGCCGCAAACACCACGCCACCGGCGGCGAAGCTGACAAAGGCCGCAATCGCAAACCCGAACAGCGTCCCTGCGATGCCAAGCACAATGGGCAGGAGGATCAACAGGTCGATCGCACCCAGACCGAGTACCGCGAACACGGCAGATGCCGCAGCCGACGGGTTACGCTCTGACTCCCAGCGCTTTAGCCCGGCCTCCGCCCGAAGTTCGCGAGCAAGCCGACTCGGATCGCCGAGCGCTGAGGCCACTTCAGCCTCACTCCGCCCGGCCGCTTGGCCTTCAGAGAAGTGAGCCTCGTAGTCAGCCAGAATATCCTCCCTGGCCTTGGGCGGTAGGTCCCGCAAGCCCGCTCGGAACTTGGACATAAAGACCTGGCGGCTCATTGTGCGCCTCCCAAAATGTCATTGACGGCCGTCGAGAAAGCCGACCATTCCGTCTTCTGCGCCGTAAAGCTGGCTTCGCCGGCAGCGGTAAGTTTGTAGTATTTCCGCGGCGGTCCCGACGAGCTCTCCACCAGATAGGTGTCGACCAAACCGTCGGACTGCATGCGGCGCATTAGCGGGTAGATGGTGCCCTCTCCCATATCGATCCCCTTGGCTAGACGGCTCGCAATCTCGTAGGCGTAGGCATCGCCACGCGAGAGCAGGGCTAGAACGCAAAGTTCCAGCACCCCTCTTTTCAGCTGCACCTGGACGGCTTCGGACACGACGTCTTACTCCTCTTTAATGAGGATCTATCTATCGCAAGGTAGTGGGTGTCGCAAGGTACCTTGCGATGAACAATTAGTAACCTTCAGAGACGCGAGGCGAAGACCTCCACCACGTTGTTACCGATGACATCGTTGGTGAACGTCCAGCTTTGCCGCGCCAACTCCAGAGCGACTATTCAGCCGGTACGCTGATCGCGGGGCCAACCTGTCCTCGGCGCACCGACTGCGCAAACTGCGCTAGGTATTGCGGGTTCTCAGTCCCCATCCAACGATCCCAATGGGTGAAATAGAGTCCGTAATTCCAACCCGCCTGGGCATGGTGCAAGTCGTGGTGCGTGACCGTGGTCAGCCAGGGTAGCAACGGGCGACCATCCTTCGTGGCGGGAAAGAGTTCATAGCCCGAGTGCCCAAGGGTGTTGCGGACAATCTGATGCAGCATGAACAGGCCAACCACGGGCCATTGGGTCGGCACCAGCATCATCCACAGCGGAACGAAGAGCGCGTTGATCGCCGCCTCGCCCAAATCGAAGCTATAGGCCGTGAACGGCGACGGGTTCATCGAGCGATGGTGCCGCCGGTGAACTACGCGGAACAAACGACGGGAATGGATGGCCCGGTGCGTCCAATAGCACCAAGCGTCGTGCCCTAGAATGATCAGGGCCAAGCTGACCCAGAACCAAATTGGCCCCCAAGTCTGCGCGATCTCGGGACCCGGCAGCAGGCCTGCGCGTGACAGTATGAAGGTCAGGAGGCCGACGGTTG
>JANPNB010000141.1:0-14266 GCA_031427275.1 Alphaproteobacteria bacterium
GCCCAAAGCATTGTGGACACGGTTGCCGACAAGGGCCCGCTGTTGAGGCCAAGCTGGGCGCCCAGGTCGCCGAACGCGCCGCTCCGCAAGCCACCACCGAGAATGTCCGAGCCGCGACATTGGACTCGCTGCGCGCCGTCATGATGATCCGCGCCTATCGCATGCGCGGCCATTTGCGAGCAAACCTCGATCCGCTGGGCATTGCCATTCCGGAAGGCGACGCGACCGAGCTCGACCCAGCCTCCTACGGCTTTACCGAGGCCGACTATGATCGCTCGATCTTTTTGGACTTCGTGCTGGGGCTTGAGACCGGCACGATCAGAGAAATCCTGGCGATCCTGACCCGCACCTACTGCGCCAGCATCGGCGTCCAGTACATGCACATTTCAGACCCAGCGCAGAAGGCCTGGTTGCAGGGTCGGATCGAGGGTCGCGACAAGGAATATGTCTTCACCAAAGAAGGCAAGATCGCCATCCTGAAGAAGCTGATTGAGACCGAAGGCTTTGAGCGGTTCCTGCACAAGCGCTTCCCCGGGACCAAGCGGTTCGGACTGGACGGCGGCGAAGCGATGGTCCCGGCCCTGGAGCAGATCATCAAGCGCGGCGGCGCGCTTGGGGTCAAAGACATCATCATCGGCATGCCACACCGAGGACGCCTGAACGTCCTGGCAGCCGTCATGAACAAGCCCTATCAGGTGATTTTCCACGAGTTTCAGGGCGGCACCAGTCTGCCCACCGACGTCGAGGGTTCTGGCGATGTGAAGTACCATATGGGCGCGTCGTCAGACCGTGCCTTTGATGGCAATTCGGTGCATCTGTCGCTGACCGCAAACCCGTCCCACCTAGAGATCGTCAACCCGGTCGTGTTGGGTAAGGCCCGCGCCAAGCAAGCCTTCGATCTGCGCGGGATGCCTTTGCAAAGCCGTGGCCATGTCCTGCCGCTGTTGATGCATGGCGACGCGGCGTTTGCCGGTCAGGGCGTCGTGGCCGAGTGTTTCGCAATCTCCGGAACCAAGGGTTATCGGACCGGCGGCGCGATCCATTTCATCGTCAACAACCAGATTGGCTTCACGACGGCGCCTAAATTTTCGCGTTCATCGCCCTATCCCTCAGACGTCGCCTTGATGGTCGAGGCTCCGATCTTCCATGTGAACGGAGACGACCCTGAGGCCGTGACCCACGTGGCCCGTGTCGCAACTGAGTTCCGCCAGCAGTTTGGCAAGGACGTGGTCATCGACATGTTCTGCTACCGCCGGTTCGGGCACAATGAGGGCGATGACCCGACCATGACCTCACCCTTGATGTACGCCAAGATCAAGGATCACCCGAGTACGCGTGAGCTCTATACCCGCCAACTCATCAATGAGGGTGTTGCATCGGAAGCCGATATTGACGGCTGGATCGCCGAGTTCGAGCAGTTCCTCGATAGCGAGTTTGATGCGGCCAAACTTTATAAGGCCAATAAGGCCGATTGGCTGGATGGGGCCTGGTCGGGGCTGGCCTTGCCAGAATCAGACGAGCGTCGCGGCGACACCTCTGTGCCCCTGCAGAAATTGGTGGACTTCGGTCGCAAGATGACGGCCATCCCCACCGGCTTTGACATCCATAAGAATGTCAAACGCGTGGTCGAGAACCGCCGGGCGGCGATCGATAGTGGCGAGGGTCTAGATTGGGCGACCGCGGAACATCTCGCGTTTGCGGGTCTGCTCGACGAAGGCTTTCCCGTTCGCTTGGCGGGGCAAGACACCGTTCGCGGGACATTTACCCAGCGCCATTGTGATCTGATCGATCAGACCACCGAGGAACACTATACGCCTTTGGCCAATCTGCGGCCCGGTCAAGCCCATTTTGAAGTCATCGATAGTCCGCTTTCCGAGGAGGCCGTGCTTGGCTTCGAATACGGGTTCTCGCTGGCTGACCCAAAGACCCTAGTGCTTTGGGAGGCTCAGTTCGGCGACTTCGCCAACGGGGCCCAGGTGGTGATCGATCAGTTCATCTCGTCGGGTGAGCGCAAGTGGCTGCGGATGAGTGGCTTGGTCCTGCTGTTGCCGCATGGCTATGAGGGCCAAGGTCCAGAGCACTCTTCCGCAAAGCTTGAGCGGTTTCTGCAACTCTGTGCCGAAGACAATCTTCAAGTCATCAACTGCTCGACCCCAGCCAACTATTTCCATGCCCTGCGCCGTCAGATGCGTCGGGAATTCCGCAAGCCGTTGATCGTCATGACGCCCAAGTCGCTGCTGCGGCACAAGAAGGCGACCTCGAATCTTTCGGAGTTGGCCGAGGGCTCATCCTTCCACCGCGTGTTGCAAGATGACGCCGAGCGTCATCAGCACACCACCATTGAGCTGGCTGCCCCCGACAAAATTCGCCGTATCGTGCTGTGCTCCGGCAAGGTCTATTTTGATTTGTTGGAGGCCCGGGAAGAACGCTTCATCAATGATGTCTATCTGATGCGACTGGAGCAGTTCTACCCGTGGCCCGTGAAGTCACTGTCCACCGAGCTCTCCCGGTTCCCCAATGCCGAATTGGTCTGGTGCCAGGAAGAACCCAAAAATATGGGAGGATGGACCTTTGTCGATCCTTGGTTGGAACTGACCCTTGACCGGTTGAAGGTCAAAGCGAAGCGCGCTCGGTATGTGGGCCGCCCGGCTTCAGCCTCGACCGCCGCTGGCCAGATGAGCCGGCATTTGAAGGAATTGCAGACCTTCATCAATGATGCTTTCGCCTAATCCAACTCTATCCCGTAAGTCAGGAAGTACTCCCATGGCCGATATCATGACCCCAGCTCTGGGTGAGTCCGTCTCGGAAGCGACGGTAGCGCGTTGGGCCAAGAAGCCCGGTGACGCGGTCCGCAAGGATGAGATCTTGGTGGAGTTGGAAAC
This sequence comes from Alphaproteobacteria bacterium, assembly GCA_031427275.1. Taxonomy (GTDB): domain Bacteria; phylum Pseudomonadota; class Alphaproteobacteria; order Caulobacterales; family Caulobacteraceae; genus Phenylobacterium. Next base: position 2,883 of record JANPNB010000141.1, read on the forward strand.
CGACAAGGTCAGCCTTGAGGTCGCTGCACCATCGGACGGGGTGCTCGAGTCGATCGCGGCTGAGGAAGGGGCAACGGTCGAGCCCGGAGCTATTCTGGGACGAGTCAAGGAAGGCGGGGTTGCCAGCGCCAAGCCTACGGCCAAGGTCGAAGCGGCTAAGGCGGCCGCACCTCCAGTACAGGTGGTCGCAGCGCCCCAAGTCACTCCTTCGCCAGCGCCGATTTTGGCCCCAGCAGCGCAACGCATTGTCGCCGAGAACAAGCTAGATGCGAGTGCCCTTGCAGGGACTGGCAAAGACGGGCGCATTACGAAGGGCGATGCCTTGGCAGCCCTCGAAGCCCGTGCGGCCGCCCCGGTCACAGCAGCCCCGTCACCGCCTCGCGAAATTCACGCCCGCGAACAGCGAATTCGAATGACCCGACTGCGCCAAACCATCGCGCGCCGGCTGAAGGAGGCACAGAACGCAGCAGCCATGCTGACGACCTTTAACGAGGTCGACATGACCGCCGTGATGGCGTTGCGCAATCAATACAAAGACACCTTCGAAAAAACCCATGGGGTGAAGCTGGGTTTCATGGGCTTCTTCGTGAAGGCCTGCATTCACGCCCTGCAATCAGTGCCGGAGGTCAATGCCGAGATCGACGGCCAGGATATAGTCTTCAAGAACCACTACGATATTGGGGTCGCGGTCGGGACTGATCGCGGCCTGGTCGTGCCGGTGGTGCGGGATGCCGATGCCATGACCTTGGCCGGTGTCGAAAAGGCGATTGGCGATCTCGGCAAGAAAGCCCGGGACGGCGCGCTTTCCATGGACGATCTACAGGGCGGCACCTTCACGATATCTAACGGCGGGGTCTATGGCTCGCTAATGTCGACCCCGATCCTCAATGCGCCACAGTCAGGCATCCTTGGTATGCACAAGATCCAAGATCGGCCAATGGCCATCGGCGGTCAGGTAGTGATCCGCCCGATGATGTATCTAGCGCTCAGCTACGATCACCGTGTCGTTGATGGTCAGGGGGCCGTGACCTTCTTGGTCCGGGTCAAGGAAGCCATCGAAGACCCGCAGCGGCTATTGTTGGGGGTCTAAAGTGCTTCCCACCTTCCTCGACCAGAAAGACTGAGACCCATGGCACAATACGACGTCGTCATTATCGGGGGTGGTCCCGGTGGCTATAATGCCGCCATTCGGGCGGGCCAATTGGGTCTCTCGGTGGCTGTGGTCGAAAAGGGTGCCACGCTGGGCGGCACCTGCCTGAATGTGGGCTGTATGCCCTCCAAGGCTTTGCTGCACGCCTCGGAGCTTTATGAGGCGGCCAATACAGAATTCGCGACCCTGGGCATCGAGGTAAAACCCAAGCTCAACCTCGTTCAAATGATGAAACAGAAGGCCGAGTCGGTCAGCGCATTGACCAAAGGCATCGAATTTTTGTTTAAGAAAAACAAAGTCGACTGGGTGAAGGGCGCAGGCAAGATCACCGGACTGGACAAGGTAGAGGTCACCAGTGCTGACGGCACCGTGACGAGCTTGGAAACCAAGAACATCGTCATTGCGACAGGCTCAGAGCCCTCCAGCTTGCCGGGCGTTTTGGTCGACAATGTCCGCATCGTAGATTCAACAGGCGCGCTCTCTCTCGCGGAGGTCCCCAAGAGCCTGATCATCATCGGGGCCGGAATCATCGGTCTCGAGCTGGGCTCAGTATGGCGGCGCTTGGGTGCCCAGGTGACGGTCGTAGAGTACCTGGATCGGATCACGCCTGGCATGGACGCTGAAACCGCCAAGACCTTCCAACGCGGTCTGACCAAACAGGGTATGGTCTTCAAACTCGGCTCTAAAGTGACAGGCGCGAAGGCTGGAAAAGCCTCGGTAGAGCTGAGCGTCGAACCGGTCGCGGGCGGTCGCGCTGAAACCCTGAGCGCCAACTATGTACTGCTGGCGGTGGGTCGCCGCGCCCATACTGAGGGTCTGGGACTTGAGAATGTTGGCATCATCCCCGACAAGCGCGGGGTCATAGAGACCGATCACTTTAAGACCAGCGCGCCCGGAATTTGGGCTATAGGCGACGCCATTTACGGCCCCATGCTGGCGCATAAGGCCGAGGAAGACGCTGTCGCCTGCATAGAATTGATCGCCGGCAAGGCGGGCCATGTGGACTACAATCTGGTGCCCAGCGTGGTCTACACCGCCCCGGAGGTCGCCTGGGTTGGCAAGACCGAGGAGCAGCTGAAAGAAGCCGGGATCGCCTATAAGGTCGGCAAGTTTCCCTTCAGCGCCAACAGTCGTGCCAAGATCAATCACGAAACCGATGGCTTCGCCAAAGTGTTGGCTGACGCCACCAGCGACGAAATCCTGGGTGTCCACATCATCGGCCCGCAGGCTGGCGAACTGATCGGCGAATACTGCGTCGCCATGGCCTTCCGTGCGGCCAGTGAGGACATCGCTCGCATATGCCATCCTCACCCGACGCGCTCGGAAGCCGGTCGTCAGGCCGCCATGGGCGTTGAGGGCTGGACGATGCAAGCCTAATCGCTCAGGGTCTTCCCAAACACCAAGGGGAGGCCGATGAGATGAGCGACTGGAAGGATCCTGAGATCGCGATGGTTCGCGCCGTCTTGGCCGCCATGCCCGACGCGCCGAGTGCTGCTGGCCTGAGCTTCGCCGAGCGACGCCCGGGGATGGATGCCTTTGGGGACTCCGCGCCCTTGCCGGAGGGCCATGTCTGGGAGGCTACGACCTTCGCTGGCCGCCCCGCTGAGTGGCACACGCCGCCGGGCGTCGATCCAACCAAAGTCATCCTCTATCTGCACGGCGGCGGCTATTGCATCGGCAGTCCGCGCAGCCATCGTGGCTTAAGCGCGCAACTGGCCCATTGCGCTGGGTCACGCGCGGTAACGCCGGACTATAGGATGGGACCAGAAGTCCCCTTCCCCGCAGCCCTTGATGACGCCCTGGCCTGCTACCGCGCCCTGCTCGATCAGGGATTTTCGCCCGGCAAGATCGTCATTGCCGGCGACAGCGCTGGCGGCGGACTGACCTTGGCGACCGCATTGGCCATTCGTGCGGCTGGCCTGCCTCAGCCTGCTGGTCTTTTCGTGATCAGCCCGTGGGCGCATCTGCGCCCCACCGGACCGTCCTACGCAGCCAAGGCGGCAACAGACCCGATGATCACCGCCGCGGCGCTAAATGAGTTTGCAGACGCCTATCTGGCTGGGGCGGAAGCTAGCAACATCCTGGCCTCGCCCGCCCTGGCAGACTTCACAGGCCTGCCGCCAATTCTCATCCATGTGGGATCGGAGGAGTGCCTCCTGTCAGATTCAATCACCGTGGCCGAGCGCGCAGGTTTGGCCAGTGTCGCTGTGCGCCTCGAGGTTTGGCCCGAGATGATCCACGTCTGGCATGCCTTCTACGGTTTGCTGGGCGCTGGTCGAACAGCGATTGCCAGCGCTGGCGGCTGGATTGCGGAGCGTTTTGACTGACGCCGGTGCCGCAGGTTCGTTTGGCAAGGCTGGAGGAGCTTCCGATAGCTGCCGCCATTTATCAGCAGGTCTTGAGGCGCACCTTCACCTGGAGCCCGGCGTGGCGACACAACGCCCAGGACTTTCTTCGTGCCGCTGAAGATGAAGATATTTTTGTCGCCGTTGCAGAGTTTCGGATTGTTGGGGTCGCTGGATTTCATCGGCCCGACAATTTTCTGCATTCGCTGTACGTCGCAGAGCGCGGACAGGGGGTGGGCAAGGCGATTCTGGATCATATTTACGCGTCGTCGAGCGGTCCAGTTGCCCTGAAGTGCCAAGCGGCGAATCTACGGGCACAGGCATTTTATACGCGAGAGGGATTTCAGGTGGTGGAACAGGGGCGCGATCTGCCCTCAGGCCCGCCCTGGGTTCGGATGCTACGGAACATCTAGAAATTAGGCGTGGGGATGGGCCTGCGAATAGGCGCTGAGCAAAGCGGCGGCATCGACGTCGGTATAGCGCTGGGTCGTAGACAGCGACGCGTGACCCAGCAGTTCTTGAATTGAGCGCAGATCGGCTCCGGCACCCAAGAGATGGGTGGCAAAGGAATGCCGAAGCGCATGAGGGGTGGCACTGTCGGGCAAGCCAAGCCGACCGCGGAGCTTTTGTACGGTCGCCTGGACATGACGCGGACTGAGCGGCCCGCCCCGTTTGGCACGAAATAGCGGCTCATCAGCCGAAAGGACGAAGGGCAGGTCAACCAGATAGGCCGCGATCGCCGCCGCAACTTGCGGCAAGACCGGGACAATCCGGGTCTTGGCACCCTTGCCGGTAATCCGCAGGGAGGTTGTCAGCGGCGCGTCCGAACGACGCAGCGACAGGGCTTCTGAAATGCGCAGACCGCAGCCATAGAGCAGGGTTAGCACCGCTTCATCGCGCGAGGCTTCCCAATCCTCCTGGTCAGAATCCAGGCCTGGCTCTGCCAGAAGTCCGCGCGCCTGATCCTCACTCACCGGACGAGGTGCTGAGGGCTTTACACGCGGGCCTCGCACCAAGCCGACAGCCGAATTGGGCGTATCGAGCCTGCGATCCAGGAACCGGTGAAAGGTCCTGATCGCCGAAAGCGCCTGGGACAGCGATCGTGGAGACAGGGGTTTGGCCAATTGGCGCAAATGGGCCAGCCACGCGCGGATCTCACCAGGGGTCACGCCGCCAAGATCGGTGACCGACAGGCCCTCCCCGCGATGACCCTCGAGAAAGGCGACATATCGGCCAGCCGCAAAGCCGTAGGCTTCTACTGTGCGCGGCGATGCGCGGCGTTCCTTGGCCAAATACTCTAGCCATTGGCTGACGCTGGCCCGGGCGGAGATCACAGAATTGGCCAGCGCTCGGCTGTGCGTTCAACCACGCGAGCGAGAAAGGCCACGAGCTCAGCTCCCATATCGGCGGTAAAGGCCTCTGGATCGGTGGAGCCGAAGGCTAGGAGGCCACTGCGCGCGGGTTCCCAGACAGCCATACGCACAATGGCCATGGAGCCGATCTGTGGCGCGCGGTCGCCAAAGAGGCCGAGCGCTGTGGGTTGAAAGCCCATCAATGACACCTGTTGATGTCCGACAACCTGATCAATCCCGCCCTGTGGCAAGACCCGCCATCCAGCGGGGGTTCGCTCGGGTCCCTCCAAGGCCACTACCCCGGCATGGAGGCCAAATCTGATTTGCGCCAGTTCATCCACCCGGCGGGCGAGATCAGCGTGGTTGCGGGCGTCCAACAGATCGACAACAGCACCGTGGGTCTGGGCTTGAGCTGCAAAGTTGGCCTGCGCCGTTGCCTCTAGGGTCTCGCGGGCCTGACTCTCACGCTTGTGGGCCTCATGAACCCTTGCCAGGGCGGCCGGGCCAAAGTCGATCACATTATTTGCCGCATCGGGTTTTAGCCCCAGATCAGCCAAGAGCCCCGGGTCGTCCCTTAGGAAGCTTCGATTTTCGGCCAGAAACTGGCGAACCGCATCGGGCTCCAACCTATGATCTCTGCCAACCGCCCCAACCAAATCCATGCCATTTCCCCGTTTCTACAGGATGGACTGACCCGTTGCGGCCCAGTCGCTGAGGAAACTAGAAAGACCCTTCTCGGTTAACGGGTGTTTGAAGAGTTCAAGAAAAAGATCGGGAGACAGGGTCGCACAATCGGCACCGGCGAGGGCTGCAGCAGTAACATGAGCCGAATTTCGGATCGAAGCCGCGAGGATTTCGGTGTCGAACTCGTAATTGTCGTAGATGGCGCGAATCTCGGAGATCAGATCAATTCCGTTGGCACCGTAGTCGTCCAAACGCCCGATGAAGGGCGAGATATAGCTGGCACCGGCCTTGGCGGCGAGCAAGGCTTGAGCCGCCGAGAAGCAGAGCGTCACATTGGTCTGGATGCCTTGGACGGCGAACTCAGATACTGCCACCAGACCCTCGCGGGTTAGCGGAACCTTGACCACAACGTTTGTGGCGATGGCGCTGAGCTTGGCACCCTCTGCCAGCATTCCGGCCACGTCAGTTGCGGTCACTTCGGCGCTCACTGGTCCCTCAACGAGGTCGCATATTTCGGCGATCACCTGCAATATGGGACGACCGGACTTGGCAATGAGCGTTGGATTGGTGGTCACCCCGTCCACGAGACCGGTGGAAATAAGATCCTTGAGGACTGCGACGTCGGTGGTGTCTAAAAAGAGTTGCATGCGTGACCTTGTTGGAACTGAACCCCGCGTCAATCTAGTGGGCCTGGGCACATCGAGCCAGCCAATCTTGGGACAGCGACCTACACGATGAGCCGGATCGTCTCAGTCCTTCTGCCATTGCCGCTGCCCGAGGCTTTTGACTATGCCGAGCCAGAGGGAATGGAGCTGAGCGTCGGTGACCAAGTCGCCGTGCCGCTTGGGCCACGTTTGACCCACGGTGTCGTCACCGGAGTGCGTTACGCCACCGGCGGCAACAGACCCCTAAAACCGGTGGATGGACGACTGGAGTCGCCACCCCTTCCCGCCCGGACGGTCGAATTCATTCAATGGGCTGCCCGGTACGCCGTAGAAGCTCCAGGCCAACCCCTGGCCATGGCCCTACGCGGTGCGCGGGCCGCCAAGGCCAAGCCGGAAAAGGTCGTTGTGCCGACAGGGCAAGCCCCAGCACGATCAACGCCAGCTAGAACCAAGATAATCGCCATCGCGGCCGAGCAGAGCCTCAGTCCTGCTGATCTTGCGCGTGCTGGCGGTGTGTCGCCCGGCGTGGTCAAGGGCCTGATCGATGAGGGGGTCTTGGTCGTAAATCTCGTCGAAGCCAACTGCCTCTTCGCCCCTCTTGATTTTGAGCTTGGCAGACCAAGCCTTAGTGCAAGCCAAGACGCCGCCGCACAGTCGCTGAAAAGCATGATCATCGAGGGCGGCTTCAATGTAGCCCTGCTGGACGGCGTCACGGGATCTGGAAAGACGGAGGTCTATCTGGAGGCCGCGCACGCCACGCTGAAGGCAGATCCGACCGCCCAGGTTCTGGTCTTGCTGCCCGAAATCGCCCTGACCCACGCCGTTATCACGAGGTTCACAGAACGGTTTGGCACAGCACCCGGCGAGTGGCATTCCGAAGTGCCTCCCGCCAAGCGCCGGAAAGTTTGGGATGGAGTCGCGACCGGAAATTGTCGAATTGTCGTAGGTGCCCGCTCGGCGCTGTTCCTACCCTTTCCAAGCCTAGCCCTCATCATCGTCGATGAGGAACACGATACGTCGTACAAGCAAGAAGAAGGTTTTATCTATCAGGCCCGTGATCTGGCCGTAGCGCGGGGAAAAATCGAGGGCGCGGCGGTGGTCTTGGCATCGGCCACACCCTCGCTCGAAACGCTCAGGAACGCTGAGTCTGACCGATATCGATGGTTGAGGCTGACCAGCCGCCACGGCACGGCCCAACTCCCCGATGTCACGCTCATCGATATGCGCGAGGCTCATCTGGATAGCGGACACTGGCTCTCCCAGCCCTTGGTTGACGCCATGGTGCAGACCTATGCTGCGGGTGAGCAGACGCTTTTGTTCCTAAACCGCCGGGGGTACGCGCCCTTGGTGCTTTGCAAGGCCTGCGGGGAGCGCATGACCGCGCCCGATACCGACTCCTGGCTGGTCGAGCACCGCTATACCGGCCGCTAGGTTTGTCACCTCACCGGCTATTCCATTCCAAAGCCGGACAAGTGCCCCCACTGTGGGGCTCAGAACAGTTTGGTCTCGGTCGGCCCGGGCGTGGAGCGCGTGGAAGAGGAGGCGCGCCAGCTCTTTCCCGACGCCCGCATCGCCATCTTCTCGTCTGACACGACCTGGAATGCTTCAGAGGCGCGGCGTCTGGTTCAAGCGATGGAAGAAGGTCAGATCGACATTCTTGTCGCGACCCAAGCGGCTGCCAAGGGCCACAACTTTCCGGACTTGACCTTAGTCGGCGTCGTGGACGCGGACCTGGGGCTGCGAGGCGGAGATCTCCGTGCCGCAGAGCGCACCTATCAGCTCTTGGCTCAAGCCACCGGCCGCGCCGGACGCAAAGATCGACCCGGTCGGGCTTTACTGCAAACCTACGCGCCAGATCATGCGGTCATGCAGGCGCTGAAGGCGCAGGACCGCGAGGCTTTCACCGAGGCCGAACTGGCGGAAAGGGAACTGGCCGGACTACCGCCCTTTGGGCGTCTCGCGGCGGTTATCGTGTCGGGTCCAGACGCCGTGGCCCTTGAAGCCTTTGCCCGGAAGATGGCTGAGTTTGCGCCTAATTCTGACGGCGTCACAGTCTACGGACCCGCAGATGCGCCACTTGGCCTCGTCCGAGGTCGGCGGCGAAAGCGCTTCTTGATACGCGCCGAGCGAAGTGTCGACATCTCAGCTTACATGGCAGCTTGGCGCGCGCGGGTCCGGCCACCCGGCATGATCCGAGTGGCCATAGACATCGACCCCTATAGCTTCCTGTAGATGGGGACCTACTTGGGTGGGACCTTGCGACGCACGGCCATGTTCAAGCCCTCGACGAGACCCGAGAAGCCCATGGCGGCATAGATATAGCCCTTTGGCACGTGGGCACCGAAACCCTCGGCAATGAGTGTGGCACCGATCATCAGCAGGAAGCCCAGGGCCAGCATGACCACACTGGGGTTATTGTGAATGAAGTTTGCCAAGGGATCTGAGGCCACCAGCATCACGATAACCGCGACCACCACGGCGATGACCATGATCGGTAGATGATCGGTCATGCCGACAGCGGTCAAAATCGAGTCTACCGAAAAGACTAGGTCAAGCAACAAAATCTGGACAATAGCAGCGCCGAAGTTCAGGGCGACGGGAGCCCTTTTGTCCAAAAGATCATCACTGGCTATCGGATCGACCGTGTGGTGAATCTCGGTTGTCGCCTTCCAGACCAGGAAGAGACCGCCAGCGATCAGGATGAGATCACGCCAAGAGAATGCCAGCTCGAACACGGCATGGCCGTCAGCGTTCAAAGGACCTTGCCAGGGCAGGGTGAATACGGGTGCGGTCAAGCTGGCGATGAAAGCCAGGGTAGAGAGCAAGCCAAGTCTCAGAATTAAGGCCAGGCTAATGCCGATCCGGCGTGCGCGGGTCCGTTGTTCGGGCGGTAGCTTGTTGGAGAGGATCGAGATGAAAACGAGATTGTCGACGCCAAGCACGACCTCCATCACGATCAAAGTGATCAGCGCGGCCCATGCTGTTGGGTCAGCGGCCAAGATCAACAGGTCCGACATGGCTATCCTCGACGTTGCGTTGCCTGTTCATAACCTAAAGGTTGGCCACGCCTAGATGCTAACGAGATGGTTAGGCTCTTGGGCTAGAATTTCCCCTGGTGCGTGATTTGCACTCGCTTGCCGCACAGCCGGAAGTCGGTGCCATAAGGGAACGCCAAGGATGAACGACGGCGCAAATATCCGATCACTGACTAGCCTGAGATTCTTCGCGGCTATGTGGGTCGTGTTGTTCCACTACTGGCCCGACTTGACCGGTAGCGAGGTGATGCCCGGTCTCATTGCCAAGGGCTATTTGGGTGTCGAACTGTTCTTCATCCTATCGGGCTTCATCCTCTGTCATGTGTATCGAACCAGCGTGGAGGATCAGTCATTTCGTTACGGCGGGTTCCTTTGGGCCAGATTGGCTCGGGTCTATCCCCTGCATATCGCGACCTTAGTCGGTCTCGGTGCGGTCGCCATCGCGGCCGGGGCTGCGGGGTTCAAGGTCGATCCGAATATTCTGTCTTGGAGCAGTTTGCCGGCCCAGATCACGCTCACCCAGGCTTGGGGTTTGGCCCCGGTCGCCAGTTGGAATCATCCGTCTTGGTCGATTTCGGCCGAGTGGTTCGCCTATCTGACCTTTCCAATGTTTGCCTGGGCCGCGCTCAAGCTCAAAGAGCGGCCTATCTTGGCTTTAGTGGCATCAGTGTGCTTTCTCGGGGCGCTCTACGCTGGGTTTGAGGCTGTTGCCGGGTTCCCGCTGACCCGCGCGACCATCGCCTGGGGCGCGCTGCGGATTGTGCCTTGTTTCGCTTTGGGCTGCGCCCTGCACGCCTTCTGGCGCGCTCGACCCGCGAAGAATCAGCGCTTAGCGGTCGCCGGCGCGCTCATAACGGGCACCACAGCGCTTATTTTTGCGGCAGCTGGCGCTCCAGACGCCCTGATTGTGACGACGCTTGGTGGCTTCATACTATTCTTGGCGCGGCTAGCTCAAACCGGCTCTGGCATTTTGGGACAGGCGCCGCTTGTTTATCTGGGAGAGATTAGTTATTCGATTTATATGATTTGCGTTCCCTGGAAAATAGTATTCGTGAATGCAGTCACTAAAATATTTCAGATTAACACGGGCCATCTTCCGATATCATTGTGGTTAGTTTTCTTGATAAGCGTGATTCCACTTGCAGCATTGTCGTATCATCTGATCGAAAAACCGGCGCGGAGGGGCATGAAGCTCATTGCTGAATCACGCGCGACTCAGCGACCTTCCGTCGCGGCTGCATAATTGCTTCCCATTCGCGTATTAGGTGAGTATCTCTGCGGTCAGTTCGCGTCGGGGGAGTTTCTCCAACATGCTCAAACGGACCAGAACCGTTATCGGTTCCTTGGCCGCTGCGGCGGTTATGACCCTTGCTCCCATATCGGGCGCATCGGCTGATACCTATTGGCAGTGCGTGCCCTTTGCCCGATTGATTTCGGGTATCCAAATTTTTGGTGATGCCCGAACTTGGTGGAACCAAGCCTTGGGTCACTACGATACCGGCTTCTCGCCAAAGGCCGGCGCGGTACTATGCTTCAAGCCGACCGGTAAGATGACTTTGGGCCACGTCGCCGTCGTAAGTCAGGTGCTCACCGACCGCGTTATTCAGATCACCCATGCCAATTGGTCACGCATCGGGGGAACCCGCGGCCAGATCGAAAAGGACGTCACGGTTATTGACGTGTCGCCGTCCGGCGATTGGTCAACCGTCAAGGTTTGGTATGATCCCGTGCGAGATCTCGGGACGACTGCCTACCCGACCTACGGATTTATCTATCCGGATGCGCAGGCCAATCGTGTTTCAGGGTCGGGATTGAATACCGCTGGCAACACCGCCATCGCTATGGCTCAGACTGCGGCTGGCCAAGTGGCTTCTGCCGTTAGGCCGGGCGCTACCCCGCTTTCAATGCTGGGACAGGCCGCCGATTCAGGTGACCGTATCGCGGCTTTGATCGCCCAGGTCCTGGGCACACCGTCGGCACCTGATCCAAAGAACTGACGCCACAACTGGAACTCAAATTGACTTTGACCCCCGGCGCGATAGCTGTGGGGTCCAATTTGAGCAGGCGTGACCAACCATGATAAACCTGCTTCGCAGAGGGGCCGCTGCCTTTGAGGCGCTGCATGTCGCAGAGGCTTCAAGCGAGTGGCGACT
>JANPNB010000142.1:0-10604 GCA_031427275.1 Alphaproteobacteria bacterium
CGCCGTCCTGCACCAGCACCAGCGCCGGCTGCACCAGCGCGAACAGGTACTTCAGCTTGGCATGGTCCTGGCTGAGCAGCGAATAGGCCGCCGAGATCGGCGCCACCGGCAGCCGCGCCTGCATCGCGGCCAGGGTCATCAGCGCATGTTCCAGCGAGTTGCCCGACAGGATGGCCACTGGCCGGCCGGGCGCCCCGCTGTGGCCCAAGGCCAACAGCTCTTCCAGCATTACCGTGATCTTGATGCCGTTGGGGGTCGCCAACGAATAGAGCTGGAGCGGATGTCGACCGACCGGCAATTCTTTGTCTCGAGTCGGCCCGGCAATCGGACGGTTGATATTAGCAAAGCGCCCACCGGATTCCTTGTCCCAGGTCCAGACCTTGGGTGGGGTATATTCGGCTGTATCGGCCATGGGTTCGGCTCCTTCGGCTGCACTCATACCCAGGCCGCCGCAAACTTCATAGAGCGTTGGCGATCCGACGCCTCATGTCCTATCTTCAACCCATTAAATCCTGACCGCCAAGATATTGGGCGGACGAAGCATCCTGATCGGACCTGCCAGATGATGTCGAACACCCTAGACACGCCCAAGCCCGCCATCGACAAGCAAGCTCTGTTGGCCAAGTACGTCGAGGAACGCGACAAACGCCTGCGCCCCGACGGTAATGGGCAATATCTGGAAGTCAAAGACCGTCTCGCCCACTATCTGGAAGACCCCTACACGCCACGGGTCGAGCGCGAACCCAAGTTTGATCATGTTACCTTCGCCTTTGTGGGCGGCGGTTTTGCCGGTTTGGTCACGGGTGCTCGGGTGGTTGAAGCCGGCGTCACCGACGTGCGCATTATCGAGAAGGGCGGTGACTTCGGCGGGACTTGGTACTGGAACCGTTATCCGGGCGCGCAGTGCGACACAGCTTCAATGATCTATATGCCGTTGTTGGAAGAGACCGGACATCGGCCAACCGAGAAATATGCTCACGCGCCCGAAATCCTCGAACAATGCCGCACCATCGGCAACCAGTACGGCCTCTATGAGAACGCCCTGTTCCATACCGAAGTGGAGTCTCTGGTCTGGGATGAGGTTCAGTCGCGATGGATCATCTCAACCAACCGCGGTGACAGGTTCACGGCCAGCTTCATCGGCCTGGGGACCGGTCCGCTGCACGTGCCCAAGCTTCCCGGGATCACCGGCATCGAGACCTTTAAGGGCCATTCGTTCCATACCAGCCGCTGGGACTATGACTATACTGGCGGCGACCCCAAGGGCGCGCTGATGGATAAGCTCGCCGACAAGCGCGTGGCGATCATCGGGACCGGCGCGACATCGGTACAGGCCGTGCCGCACTTGGCCAAAGCCTGCAAAGAGCTCTACGTTTTCCAGCGCACCCCCTCCTCCATCGACGTGCGGGCCAACCAACCCATCGACCCTGAGTGGTTTGCGTCTATTGCGACGCCGGGCTGGCAGAAGCGCTGGCTTGAGAATTTCACGGCCAATCAAGCCGGTGGCTCGGCTGAGGTTGATCTGGTCAAGGACGGTTGGACTGATCTGTCCCGTCGGATCCGCGACAAGATAATGCAGCTGCCGCCGGAAGATCGCGTCCCGATGAAAATGTTAGCTGCCTATGAGGACAGCGACTTTGAGAAAATGGAGGAGATCAGGGCGCGGGTCGATGCCATTGTCGCCGATACACAGACGGCCCAGAACCTGAAGGCTTGGTATCGGCAACTCTGCAAACGGCCATGTTTCCATGACACCTATCTGCAAGCCTTCAACACCCCGGGCACCCAGCTGATCGACACCGACGGCAAGGGCGTGGAGCAAATTACTGAGCACGGCGTGATTGTTGGCGGCGTTGAGTATGAGGTCGACTGCATCATCTATGCCTCGGGATTTGAAGTCGGCACTGAGTACAAGCGGCGTGCGGGCTTTGACCTAACTGGGCGCGACGGTCTGATGCTGTCCCAGGCTTGGGCGCAGGGGATGCAGAGCAAGCATGGCATTCATGTGCACGGCTTTCCCAACGCGTTCTTCGTGCAACCCACCCAGGGGGCGAACCTGATTTCCAATGTGCCGCACAATTTGACCGAGTCAGGCAGAACCATCGCCCTGATGGTAAAACATGCCTTGGATGTGGGCGCTTCCCAGGTTGAGGTCACTAAGGAGGCTCAGGACGCCTGGATCGCCTTGCTGCTGACCGGTATGGGCCGGATGATGGGGGCTGCGGACTGCACACCTGGCTACTACAACAACGAGGGCCAAGACCCAGGTCCAGGCGCAAAATTCCATGTTGGATATCCGGCCGGGGCTTCGGCCTTTTTCAACTATATCGAGGCATGGCGTAGCTCGGGCGCGTTTGAGGGCGTCGAATTCCGAAAGGGCGGGCTCAACTGGACTGTCGCAACCTGCCAACTTAAAAATTGAGACAGGCTCCGCACTTCGGCTTGTGTGAGCTGATTGGGCCACTGATAATGGCGAAAAGTGTCGGTGGCTCAGGCCTCCGTCAGATCCAAGATGGGGAGGCCAGATTGCGCCGTATAGTCACCGTGGCCGCTATTGTCTGGGCTTCTTTCGTCACCCTATCAGGTCCAACCCTGGCCGCTGAGAAGGCGGCTCCAACAGCCTTCAAGGCTCCCCGCAACAGCGTGGGGCAGCCTGATCTCAGCGGGATATGGTCTAACGCCTCCTTGACGCGAGAGACACGTCCACCGGCCCTGGGCAATCGTCGTGCCTATACGGCTGAGGAAGTCGCAAAGCTTGAATCCGAAGTTGTTCGCAAGATCGAGGAAGGCAATGCAGATATCGATCCCAGCACGCCTGCCCCTAAGGTTGGCGGCGAAACCCCAGCAGGAGCCCGGCCGGAATTTGCAGCGGCCGCTGGCGGCGTCGGCGGCTATGATCGGGGTTGGTTGGAACCCGGCTCGACGGTGATGCGGGTCGCCGGTGAGCCCCGGACATCCTTTGTCACCACCCCCAATGGCCAGGTGCCGCCGCGAAAAGGCGCTCCGGCTGGGCGAGGCTTGCGCGGAATGGGTTCCTTCGACAGCTACGAGTACAGGTCGCTAGGTGAACGGTGCATCCTGTCCTTTGGTCGAAATGCCGGCCCACCGATGTTCCCGAACGGCTTTTACAACAACAACTATCAGTTCGTTCAAACTGCGGACTCGTTCGTCATCCTGGTTGAGATGGTCCACGACACGCGGATCGTGCGGCTGAACGGAAGCCACCGCACAGACGGGATCAGGCCATGGATGGGCGACTCCATCGGTCATTGGGAAGGCGATACCCTGGTGGTTGAAACGACCAATATTCCGAGCCAGCAGGGCTATCGCGGGTCATGGGAGCACCTGACGGTCACCGAACGGTTTACCCGGGTTGGCAAGTCTCGCGTGCTTTATCAGTTCACTTTCGACGACCCGACCAGTTGGGATAGTCCGTGGGGCGGCGAATACGAGTTCGCGCCTCTAGGCGGAGCGATCTACGAATATGCCTGTCATGAGGGGAACTATGCTTTGCCTGGCATCCTCTCGGGCGCACGCTACGAGGAAGCCGAAGCTGCCAAGGCAATGGCGGAATCTGCAGAAAAGTCTAAGACGGAATCCTCAGCTGCAGCAGCATTGAAGACCAAACCTCCAAAGACTTAGCCTCACTTGGCAGGGATCTTCGGCGGATTCTCAGTAACCATTCGAGTCTTATCCGCCATCCGTTTGCGGTGCGAACCAACACGTCGGAGTAGGTGGGGTTGCGATCAGCAGAGCCGCTGACAGGGCTATATTTGCGGCTCGGATCACGACAATATCCTCATCATTGGTACTCTAGCGGGCACCCGTAAGGGCGGGTCTCTGGCGTCCGTACCGACCGCCCTGCCTTCAGGTCATCAAGGGCGGCAGCGGCATAGTTGAGACCGCCTGGTTTACTGCGCCCAGGGCTATCATCCAGAGCGCCCTGATAGACGAGGTGACGGTCGGTCCCAAGAACATAGATGCTGGGTGTCGTCCGCGCCCCATAGGCGCGACCAATCTGGCCATCAACATCGAATAGGAATGCCGTGACTTTCGCCTTGGTCTGGTTGATGCGGCTGCGCGCCGCCTCGGGACTGAGAAAACCTGGCCGTCCGACCCCGGCGGTGTCGATCGAGAGCCAAATGACACCCTGAACAAGGGCTCGACTTTGCAAGGCCTGCATGAGGCCGCCGCGGTACTTCAGAGCTGTATAAGGACAGACCGGACTGGTCCATTCCAGCACAACCACCTTGCCAGCATAGTCGGCGAGATGATGTTGTCGCCCGTCTGACCCCAAGGCGACAAAGTCCGGTGCCGGCGCGCCGATCTCAACCCGCCCGCGCGGCGGGTTCGCCAAGGCTGCCACCGGAAGGCACATGGACAAGGCGACCCAACCCCACGCCGCTCGCCCTATCCAGCCGCGCCACATACAGTTAGTGGGTCGACGGCGCGGCCGCTGGCGCAGACTGTCGCCTCGCCTTTCGCATCATCTCCTGCACCACGGTAAGTTCAGGCCTGTCGAGAACACCATCCTTATTGGTGTCGATTAGCGCGAAATTAGCCGCCATCTGTGTGCCCATGCGCCCGACCAACTCCGTGGTTTGGAGCTTGTCGTCCATGTTGGTGTCAAGAATCCCGAAGAAACGATCTCCATTTAACAGCGCATCGTAGCTGTTCATCTTGTCAGAGGTCTCGCCCACCCAGCGATAGCGCAGGGCTGTGTAAAGCATCTCGTCGAAGGACTGGTCGCCCCAGGGCACCGTACGATTAGGGTCGGGGTTGGCCGGGTTCCGCTTGGAATTGTCATAGGTATAGATCGCGATTAGCTTTGACCCGGCAGGTACCGCAATCGGCTCCTGGAAAGCATAGTCCCGCTGCCAGTTGAAGTCATAGTGCGGCAGAGCCAACAACAGCTTTTCCTTGCCGTCTGGATAGCGAATCCAAAGCTGCGAGGAGGCCCCGCGGTAGTGCGCGTGCGGGAAGGCGCCAAACAGCAGGGCGTCCTTCGGAAAGGTCAAATACGCTTGCTGCTTCCAGCTCTCCACATTGGGCGGGATGCTAATGTTGGGATTGGCAATAACCGAGTTGTGCATCACCAGAGTGGGCGTTTTGTCGTAGAAATAGAGCGCGATCTTCGAGCGTTCCGTCACCGCCTGTCCGAACGGCGTATAGTGGTTTTGAAAGCCAATTGCCCCGCCGGGCGGCATATAGGCACCGGTATCCTCAGGCTGGGCTATCGATTCCGCCCCAACCGCATAGCCACCCACCGACACGCCCCAGCGCGACTCATTGGCGGGCGCACCGGGTTCGGGTGGGGCCGTCATATAGCCCGTCAGAATGTGGTGCACGGCTTGGCGGTTTTCGACCTTGATCGTCGAGGCGCGCAGCCAACGACCGTCCTTCAGAGGGTTAAGGATGAAGGGCCGCTGATAGTCCACTATCCCCGAGGCCGGGATGTCGTAGGCCGGGACATCCAGAATGAGATCCGGCTTGCCCAGTGGCCACTCCACCGCTTGGTAAGTGATGGCAGCAATAGGATCGGCCCCCTCGCCGCGCGGTGCTCCAGCTTCAATCCAGTGCACCAAGTCGCGGGTTTGTTCAGGGGTCAGGCCCTTGTCATCGTGGAATTTCCCCACCGAAGGATCGGCCCGCCACGGCGGCATTCTCTGCGTACGGATGACCTCGCGGATCATCGGCGCGTAACTCTTGATCCGCTGATAGCTAGTCAAGGGCATCGGCCCGATACCGCCGGACTGGTGGCAAGACACGCACTTTTCCTGAATGATCGGCGCGATCTGCTTCACATATGAGATTTGCAGCGGCGCAGCGTTGTTACGCTCTGGGAAATTGATGAGACAACCCACGGCCTTCTGATTTCTGATTGCGATGGGTTTTCCGGCAAGGAAGGCATCCAACGCATCCTTGGCCCAGGTATGGCTCGCCTTGGCTCTTTGTCGCTCATAAGTCACCCGGTCATCGATCGGGCCGCGATAGACAACCTTCATGGTCTTGGGATCGATAACAATAGCTTCCGCCGTCCGAGTTACGTTCAGCTGCTCGCCGACCAATTGGGTGGTGTCCATAAGGATCGGGACGTCGTAGCCATAGGCCTTAGCCTCCGTGGCAATCTCCTCGCGGGTATCTTGTGGATTGGAATTCAACATCATAAATTCCACGCCTTTGTCGGCATAAGCCGCCACCAAGGCCTTCATAGACGAACCGGTGTTACGACTGACAGGGCAGCCGTTTTGCTGGGTCAGCAGCACTATGGCGTTAGCATCCGCCAAGCGATCCAGTTCATGTGACTCCAAGTTTTGGTCAGTTAGTCGAAAGTTGTCGACCTTGAGAGACACCACCGCTTGGGCATCACCAGCAGAAGCCTGACTGACGACATGGCCTTTAAGACCGAGGACGCCCAGCCCCATGGCCGACGTGAAGACCGCGCCGGCGATCAGTAGCCTCGTAAAATTCTTCGCCATCATTTCCAGCAATCCGTAGTTTCGCTTGGTCCAAATGAGTCAAGCATCAGTTCAATATGATGACAGCCTAGCATGGATGTTCGCGCATCAGTATTCCCAGGTCGATAATGATCAGCGGGAGCGAGCCAAAGGTTTGGTCGGAAAATCTTTCGGCCAGGGTGGCAATGGTAAACCGACAGGTCGGCCATTAGCCTTCAAGTCTGGTTGAATGACGTACTGTTGGTGACAAGCCTCACAGACTTGGAACAACCGGGCACCCTCTTCAAAGACCGCTGCTTTATCGTGCTTCTCGGCGGCGGCTTTTGCAGCCACAGCTCGCTCGCTAAGCTGCTGGGCGTAGCGGTTCCAGTCGGTCGCCGGATCACGAATTCGGCCTGGAAGCTGCAGCATGTTGCCAGCCTCAATGAGAACCGCCGCGCTATTCTCAAGGGCTTCCCAACCTTCAGGCGTGGTCGGTGAAAGGTCTTTGGTCCCGGCCTCAGTCTCTTCAGTGCCCGATCCCTTCCAGTAGCCGAAGGCCGCCGGATCAATCACGTGGCCCATCACCTCATCCAGCGGCAGGCTGGTGTCAAATCTTGCGGTTTCTACGACCGCTGGCTTCTGGGGCGCACAGCCCGAGGTCAGGGCAGAAACTCCCAAGAGGCCGAGGACAAGGTAGAAGGCCCGTCGGTTCGGTAAGATCAACATCTTCAGCCCACTTTCCCGTGTCTGGTTTCGTGTCCGTGTTGTCCCAGGAGTGAGACTAAGCAAAAGCAATCCAGCGACCCGCCGCCGCCGCCGTGACCCATACCAAGATAGAAACGAAGCCCACCACCTTGGCTAACCACTGTTCCTTGGCTGAGGCCCTCAACTGAAAGGCGGCAACCCCGAGCGTCCAGGCCGCAAGCGCCCAACCAAACGCCTTGTTGATAGGGTCCAGTTTGGCGACGTCGAAGGGGTCGACGAGGAAATGGGTTACGCCCAGCTGAACCAACAACAGCAGCAGAGTCACGCCAAGAAAGACCCACCTGAAGCGACCGCGAGCCAGCAACGCGATGATCAATCCCGCAGCCATAACGACATGCAGCAGGCCAGGATTGATCAGCACGCCCGTCGCGAAGATCGCCAGGCCGAGGACCCAAATGGTCAGACCGACAGCCAGGGTCAGTTTTGCTGCACGGCTTACTAGACCGTCGGCCCGCGCCACTGACCGGCTCGCGCCATAGGTTAAAACGATCCCCGCAACCAGCGCGATGATCTTTACCAGGAAGGCCGTGCTTCCATAGAGTCGCTCGGCATTGGCCATGCCAATCAACAACCCGGTAACGACGATGCCGATCACGCCGAAATCCTGCCAACGCCGCAAGTTTCGATAGATTTCCGAGGGAGGCTCGGCCGTCATTCCCACGCCGATCAGGCGAAGGTTGAGGATGATCGAAGTCCCACCCAGCAAGACGAGCGACAGGATGTGCAGAACCTCCCACGAGGCGAACTGGGACTTGATGGCATAGGCCGGCCAAACATCGACGAGGCCCTCAACCCACGGCTTGAGAGAAGGGAGGAGCGTCTCGAAGCTAATCCTCACGGCTGTTGTCCCGGCAGACTGTTGATAGCCACAAGGTCAATGGCCCCGCCCTCCGATGCCCTACAATCCTGAGCGACATTGGCCCAATGGGGGATCGGTTTACCGCACTCAAACCAGTCATAGGCCAGGAACCGGCCCATGACGATCACCACCAACCACGAGGCTAGCGATGCTGCCGCGGCGGCGCGTACCTTCCGCGGTGGCTTGGTATCAATATCCCATGCCTCTCCGTTTCTCCGCACTCGGCTATGGAAAAAGAACACATTGAGCATCGCGGCTGCGAGAAAGATGAGCTTCACGCGAAACCACACATTGTGATAATAAAACAGAGGCTTGGCGTAAAACAATGCGAGTCCAGTCAACACAACCAACAGAAAGCCCGCAACCGTCAGGGGCAGAATTCGATCACAAACGACTGAAACGGGTGTGCGCTGGAACGTGATGCCCAACAGTCGCAAATCGACGATGAAGATCGTACCGGCGAACAGCATGAGCGACAGAAGGTGCGTGCCCTCAAGCAAGCTCCAGAAGTTCAGCGAACCAAGCAAGGCCTCGCTCCAAGATTGGGCGCTATCGCCCGCACCCTTTCCCAGGTCGCGTTGCAGCCAGACCAGGAATTCTCGAATCACGTCATGACCCCCAAACCAACGCTCATCTTACTTGTCGGTGGGATCGGCCCCATCCTTGGGCGCTCCGGTTCCAGAAGACCCGAGGAATAGTCTGCGCCCATCGGGGAAGGTCACGTCCCGGCCATTAGCCTTGCAGATTGGCGTACAGGCGCGGTCCTTGGACTGGTATCCGCGCACAACAATTTCGGTCCCTGGCTTTAGCGAGTTCCGATCTATCCCAGCCCGCAACAGCGTGTTGGGCGTGCCGCCTTCCACCATCCAAGCCTGCGCCTTGCCATTGGTACCCACGGCGCTGAGGTGAACCCAGGCATGGGGATTGATCCATTCGACCTTGGTCACCTTGCCGCGCAGCATGACCGGTGCCTTGCCATCGAACTCGGCGGCAAAGGCATGGTGCGCCACAGCTTGCCCGATTCCCAAGGTGGTCGCGACCAGCAGCCCGGCAGCCAGGGCGATCAAGACAAGTTTGGCTCGGGTGGTCATGAGGGCGGTTCCAAAATAGGCGGGTGTTTCAGTCAAGTTCATTTCAGCGGCACCTTGCGCAGATGTCCGTACATCATCTCTTCGACGAACTCGACGCACTTAAACTGTTGGAGCCGCGCGTCCTCGCCTTGCCGCTTGTAGAGGTTCAGGCTGATTTTCCAGGGCCGCGTAAAGGTCGACGGATCGGTGATTTCGGCCTCATAGCGCAGCAAGCCCGGCCCGGTCGGGGTCCAGCGTTCGACAACCTTCATGTCGGCAGAGTGGAAGTTTCCCGCCCGGTCAAGCCAAGTAGAGTCGTTTTGGCCGGTGACGGTGACGACCAGCGTGTCTCCTTCCCATTTGGCCACGGATTGGCCCATCCACGAATCGACTTGCGGCGGACCTGGATCAACGAACGTCACATTGCGGACGGCTCCGGCATACTCATAGGCGATCAGCATGTCCTTGTCGGACTGAAAGATTTGAAACGGAAACTGCATGTAATTGGCGCGTGGAACGCCGGGCAGATAGCATTTGATCTCTGGGTCCCTGTTGATCCAGTCGGCGCGGTTCTCATCGCGGGTGGCCTTGGCCTCAGGTGTATAGGGAATGAGACCTCCCTCCACGACACCCAGACCTGCGGGGACAGCACCGATTGCGCCGAGCGGCAGCAGGTCTTTGATGGGCAAAGGGCCTGCAGGGCCGGGCCGAAGTTGCAAGGCGGCTCGCGCCGCATGGGGCTCAATCTCCCAGCCGGCACCATTCAATGCCTGCCAGACGCCGTTCAAATCGGGGTGAACCTTGTCGGGCGCGCGAGGTGCTCGGTAGGCGGATTTCGTTGCCGTCGAAGTCTTAGGCGCGGCTGCCGATTGTCCTGCGGATAGAGCCAGTGAGACGATCAGCGCCGTCGCAAGTCTGATCATGACCATTCCCATCCCGATCCAAAATCTGCGCGAGCTCAAAATCGTAAGGGCCTGCGGAACCGGGCACCCTGCTCGTCATGTCGTCTATCCCCCTAGGCTATCAATTCCTCGACACGATGAAAGCCCAATGTGAGTAAGGAGCAAATAGGCGGTGGTTTGACTGCCGAAGGACTTAGGGTGGCACGAATGATAACCGCTGATTTGAGGGTAACTTTGGTCAGACTATCTGTTGCTCTGGCCTGCCTCTTGGATTTGGGTTGGGGCCAGGCGCACGCAGCCGAAGGTGCGCCAGACCCAGGGCAATTGGTCTATCAACGCGCCTGCGCAGCCTGCCATCAGACTCCCACACCTGGAAGTCGCGCGTCGCCCTTTGTAGTCCTCCGTAAACTCAGCGCACCAGCAATCCGCACGGCCTTGACCACCGGTCCGATGATGGGGATTGGCGAGAGCTTGTCGCGCGATGAACTGGATCAGGTTGTGACCTATCTGGCCGCTAAGCCCGCGGCCAAGGTCTCCACCAACTGGCTAGAGGCCAACACCTGCGCGA
>JANPNB010000143.1:0-5408 GCA_031427275.1 Alphaproteobacteria bacterium
TTGGAGACGATGGTGGCGTCCAGCGGCGAGCAGATGGAAGAGGAGCCATGGCTGATCAAGCCAATGTCCTGGTTCCAGGTAATGTCTTGGCAGGACCCCATCAGGTCCAGGCGGTAGACATCCTTCACGCCGGTGCGCAGATAGACGGTGTGGTCATCGGCGGCGCTCCAGCCATTGACGTTCTGGACCCAGAAGCAGGTTCGCTTTGCCGCCGGTGTGTCAGCTGCTTGCGCGGTGCCGGTCGCTAATAGGGCGATCGCCGAAAGGCACGCAGCCTTGATCCAGAGTGGCTTCGACATGGTCCAACTCCTTTTTTGATTGCGCCAGTATGGTGAGCGCGGGCCAAGCCTAGTCCGGCTCGGCGACGAAATTGCGGCCCTTGCGCGCAGCACGTCGGGCGAAGCGCGCGGGATCGACCAGATCGCTTAAGGTCGTCGGTAGGGGTGATGGGGTGCCGGTCACCAGGGCCACCACATGCTCGGCCAAGGCCGGGGCCCAGGAAAAGCCGCGCGATCCTAGACCGGTCAGCAGGTAGAGGCCTGGCTGAGACCCTTGCCCAGCCAGAGGCATGTAGTCGGTGGTGGTGGCGCGGATCGCGGCGCGGGCTTCAAGCGGCTTTGCGGCTATTGAGGCGGCCAATTGCGGACGCAGGGCGGCCAGGCTTTCGAGGTTGCGCACGTCATCTTCTGCTCGCAGGTCACACGCCATCTGCCCACGGTCGTGCGTGGCGCCAAACAGCAGGCCGTCGCGGGTGGGCAACAGGTATCCGCCCCTGGACGCCGGGTTCACGGAGGGACCGCCCACCGTCCAGCTGGCCTGACCGCGTACAGGGAGGAGGCCGGCCTCCGGGGCCAACCTGACCGCGTCCATAGCGCAGGCCAGGATCACCACATCGACCTGGGCCAACACGGTGCCGTCGCCACCGATGAGCTGCCAACCCCCGCCCTGGGGTGCGAGCCGGTCGACCGCGTGGGGTGAGATCGGCCCGAGCCAGACCTGGAGTATCGTGCTGGGCTCGATGACAAGAGCCTGCGTCACCTGCAAGCCCCCCTGATCGCTGGCCTCGCCGAGGTGGGCCGAAGCCGCCGTCGCATCGACCGGCAGCATTGAACCCGGCGCAAAGAGGTCAGAGGCGGCAATCTTGGCATAGCGCCTGGCGTCCTGCCCATCGCTGGCCAGTTGCAAGACCCCCGTGGCGATGATCGCTTGGCGGTGCTGCCCGTAGAGCGCCACGGCCCGTCGGAACGCTTGAGCCGCCAGCTCGGCAGGTGCGGCCAAGCCAGCATCCAGCCGTGGCATGACCAGCGCCGCCGGGTTTCCAGAGGCACCAGCACCGACGGATTTGGCCTCAAACACTAGGGGGTTAATGCCGAGCGCGTGGAGCGCGCGAACCAGACTGGCCCCGGCAATACCTGCCCCGATCACCGCAACGCTCGGCGGGGGGGCCACGGCTGGGACACCGGGCAAACGGGCCTCTAGGCGCTCACGTTTGCGGCCATAGCCTGGACGTTTCTCGACAGAGAAGCCTGCGGCTTGGAGGCCGCGCCGCACATCTCCGGCCACAGTGAAGGTTGCGACGCGGGCTCCCGGAGCTGATCGCTTGGCCACCAAAGCCATGAGTCCAGGGGTCCATATTTCGGGGTTCAACGCGGGCGAGAAGCCATCCAAGAACCAGGCGTCAGCGGCTCCGGACCAAGTCGCCAAGGCCTGATCGGCGGGCATGAGGGCGATATCTAGGGTGGCGCGATATTCTGGGAAATCGACCCTGTGAAACCCCCGCGCCTTGGCTGGCCAGCGCGCGAGGAGGTTAGCGGTTAGATCGGCGAGCTCAGGCCAGAGGGCGAGCGCCCTATCTGCCTCATCGGGGGTGATGAGGTGGGCCTCGACACTAAAGATCTGGAGGCGGGCCTCCGGGTCGGAGGTTCTGCTCCACAGATCCAAGAGCGCCAAGATGTTCAGGCCTGTACCAAAGCCCAGTTCGCCGACGGTGAATGACCGGCGTCCCTGCCACGCCAAGGGCAGACCGCAGCCCTCGAGAAAGACGGCGCGGCTTTCGGCAAGGCCGTCTTGCGCGGAAAAATAGACGTCGCCGTAGAGTTTGGAACGCGGGTGTCCCTGGGGCGTCCAATCCAAGAGGTCGCTGGTCATGGCATTTCTTTGTCGCGCGGGCGGGCAAAAGAAAAGGGCCGCCCCGAAGGACGGCCCCAGCCAAGACCCGGTCGGGTCGAAAGCTTACTTCTTTTCAGGAGTCATGGCAGCCGTAGCCGCGGCGGCACCGGCAGTGGCACCAGCGGCAACAGCGGCAGGCGCGGCAGCGGCGGCATCCGTCGCCGAAGCAGCAGCGTCGCCAGCGGCCTTGGAGGCGTCGGCAGCGGCGTCAGCCACAGTGGCGGCAGCGTCGGTCGCGGTGGCAGCTGCGTCAGTCGCCGTTGCAGCAGCATCGGTCGCGACCTCAGCGGATTTATCGGCAGGCTTAGCGCAAGCCGACAGCGACAGAGCGGCGACGGCGGCGCCAGCGAAAAGCAACTTTTGGACGGTGTTCATAGGGCCTGATCCTTTAGAATCGCAGGTTGGATGCTTCCAATCCCGACCTCGAATGAGGCGCGGCACGGATGCAGTTGGCGACTATGGCCTGCTTCCCGCCGAGGGCAAGCGCATTCTCACGTTCTCGTGATCACTTTTTTTGCGCCGAAGCGAGCGAACGGGTTATGGGCTGTTGCTGAGGAGAGTTTTGATCTTGATCGACATCACCAATTTGCGGTCCTGCGTTATAGGATTGCCCAGCCGGGGCGGCGATATTCTGGGTTGGGAGATGGGGCCACAAGACCGGCCCATTGACCTGATCTTTTCCCACGCCAACGGGTTTAATGGCCGCACCTATGCCAGCATATTAGCGCCACTTGCGGATCGCTATCGGATGCTGCTGATCGATCAACGGGGACACGGACGCTCGACCCTTCCGGCCGACGCCACCCTACCGCGTGTCTCGTGGGATGACCTAGCGGCTGATCTGCAAGAGCTACTCAATGTCCTGGACGTCAAGGACGCCGTGCTTGCCGGACACTCCATGGGTGGAACAGTCAGCACTATGGCGGCGGCGCAGGTGCCCGGTCGCGTACGGGGGTTGGTACTGTTGGATCCGGTGATCATGCCGCCAGCGATGATCTTGCAGAGTCGGGCAGGCATGGTGCCCGATAGCCCATTGGTGCAAGGGGCACTGAAGCGGCGCGCCAGCTTTCCCAGCCGACAAGCGGTGATCGAGGCCTATACCGGGCGTGGTGCCTTCCGCAGTTGGACCCCGTCGATGCTGGCGGATTACGTGGCGGACGGATTTCGTGCCGGGCTGAATGGGGAGGTCACGTTGACCTGCACGGCGGCCTGGGAAGCGTCCGGCTTCATGGCGCAGGGACACGACCCTTGGCCGGCCTTCGACACGCTAACGCTCCCGATTCACATCCTGCGGGCGGCGGTGGGATCGACTTGTCGGATCGAAGGACTTGAGTCGCGGGTCATAGCCTTGAGCAACCGTCACCTGGAGACTGGTCCAGACACGAGCCACTTTCTGCCGATGGAACGCCCGGACTTGGTCCAAGCCGCGTTGGCGCGGATGTTGGAACCTCCTAACTAGAGCCCCAGACCCGGCACGACCCGGGCTGCAAAACTCGCCTGAGCAGCGGCATTGATATCAACCACTTTGCGGGCGTCCAGGTCGAAATTCACGGCCACGGCTTCGGCTGTCACCCACGGCTTGCCGCTGACCGGGTCCAACATCCAGTGAACGCCGCGGCGGATGCGTGGCGACGACTCCGCCAAGCCCGATCGGATTTCGACGTGTTGGCCTGCGCGCGGCCAGTCGTGGTGCAGTATGCGGTACTCAAGGACCGCGCCGCCGATCCGCTTGGCTGCCTCGCCTGGCGCTAGATCAGGCCCCGCCCGGTCTTCGCCGAACAGGCGCGCTATACCGTCGGAAACTCTGCCTAAGAACATCTCGGCCCGCATGCGGCCAAAGCCGTCGAGTTCATGGCTCTGGATGGTGCCCATGCCGATCCGCATCAGACCATAGGCCTGGGCTTGTTCAAGACTTGCGCTGGTCTGAGCGATGGGGTCGAGGGTCACGCCGCGTGGCGCGGCGAACCCGGGCACCTGCATCATCAGTGGGGCGCAGGTTTCCCGAACCCGGCTCGACCATGGAAAAGGACGAAGGTCTGCGGCGGTGACATGACTGACCCGCAGCTGAAACGTCACGGCAGGATCGCCATTGGCATGGTGCAGGACGATCATCAGGCGCGCGTTGCTATCCCCCATCTCAATGACGCCGCCGGTCGCGAACAGCCACGTTCCGGCCCGTGCCTCGCGCAGGAAACGAATATGCTGCTCCTGGATCAAGACCGTGGAACCAGACCGATCCTGGAAGGCGTCGGGCATGCCCATCAGCCTGACCAGACCAGCCAAGGCCTCCAGCCCCTTTGCGCCCCAGAAGCGGACGTTCAGGTGACCCATCTCATCGCATTCCCAGGTGTTTACGCCACCACTCCAGACTTCGCTCACGACGTCTCCCTCACCTGCCGAAATGAGCTTGTAACCAATTTCGTGGGGATGGCGAATTGGCCAAGGAGAGCGCGGGTTGGATAGCGCTCTCGTCCGGTCGATCTTGTCCTAAACATGTGTCAAGCTTGGAGCCCAGGGAGGGGACCTTCATGTCGGAAACCAAAACGACCCATAGGGTGCTGATTGCACGACATTCCGGGGTGACCCGGCTGACACATTGGATCAATTTGCTGGCGATCAGCTTTCTGATCCTCAGCGGTTTGCAGATCTTCAATGCGCATCCAGCCCTCTACTGGGGACAGAAGTCGACCTTTGCCGAACCCTGGCTTTCGATGACGGCCGTGCAGCAAGGCGACCACACCCTTGGGGTGACCAAGATCGGCGCACTGAAAATCGAGACCACCGGGCTGTTCGGCTATTCCGGCAAGGCCGGTGCGCAGGAGGCGCGCGGGTTCCCAGCCTGGGCCACGATCCCGAATTACCGGGCCCTGGTAGACGGTCGTCACTGGCACTTCTTCTTTGCTTGGTTGTTCGTGATCAATGGCGCGGTCTATCTGGCGGCAAGTTTGATCAATGGTCACTTTAAGAAGGACTTGCTGCACACCAAGGACCAGCTCACCCCCAAACATCTTTGGCACGAAATCAAGGACCATGCCCAACTGAAGTTCCCCAAGGGGGAGGAGGCGCGGCGTTATAATGCGATCCAGAAGGCCACCTACATGGCGGTGATTTTCATCATCCTGCCGATGATGGTGTTGACGGGCCTGACCATGTCACCGGCGGTCAATGCCGGCCAGCCATGGCTGGTTGAGCTGTTTGGGGGGCGTCAGTCAGCGCGTACCCTGCATTTCATAAGTGCA
>JANPNB010000144.1:0-2046 GCA_031427275.1 Alphaproteobacteria bacterium
CGATGTGGCTGAGGAAAGTCAAGGCCTGATCGGGCTGAAAATTGCCCAGGCTGGAGCCGGGATAGAAAAACACGCGGTCATGGCTTTGCACCTGCGGCGGCAGCTGAACGCCTTTCGAGAAATCCATGCCGAGGCCGACGACGGCTTGGCGCTCCATGCTCAAAGCCATTGACGAAGACTCTGAGGACGACCCCGACTTTGTCGACTGGTTCGACGCCACCTTCCTCTATGGCCGGGTGGTGGACGCGGCCTCCCGCCGTCACTGGGTCGACCCTACTGAGCCCCTGACCAACGCGGTCATCGCGCCGGCTCATGGCGTGCTGGTCACCAGCGCCACCCTCACCGATGCCAGCCTCACCGACCCCTTTGCGCTCGCCGAGATGCGTACCGGCGCGGCCCGTCTGCCCGACCGGCCCAAGACGCTGAAACTGGCCTCGCCCTTCGACTATGCCGCCAATAGCCGCGCCTTCGTGGTCACCGACGTGGGCCGCGATGACCCGCGCCAGGTGGCCGCGGCTATGCGCGAACTGTTCCTCGCGGCCGGGGGCGGGGGCGTTGGCCTGTTCACCGCCATTCGCCGCCTACGCGCCGTGCATGAACGGATCGCCGCACCTCTGTCGGACAAGGGTCTGGCCCTCTATGCCCAACATGTTGACCCCCTCGAAGTCGGTGCGCTGGTCGATATCTTCCGGGCCGAGGAAGACGCCTGCCTGCTCGGGACCGACGCCGTGCGTGACGGCATGGACGTGCCGGGAAAATCCCTGCGCCTGCTGGTCTTCGACCGTATTCCCTGGCCCCGTCCCGATATCCTGCACAAGGCTCGCCGGGTCCGTTTCGGCGGCAAAACCTATGATGACAGCGTCGCCCGAAACCGCATCAGCCAAGCCTTCGGCCGTCTGATCCGCCGCGCCGACGACAAGGGCGTGTTCGTCATGCTCGACGCCGCCGCGCCCTCCCGGTTGTTCTCAGGCTTGCCTGAAGGTGTGGTGATTGAACGCCTCGGCCTAGTGGAAGCCATCGAGGCAACGACGGCGTTTTTGGGATGACGGGAGTACCCCGCCTAGGCGGCTCGCAGCTGTTCGAACAGGTCCGCCGGATAGGGCGATTGATAGGCAGTCAGACCTATCTCCGCCCGCAAATTCTCCACCGACTTCCCCCAAATCACCGGCCAATCCAGGCCAAGCAAGGAGGGACTTTCGCGTCCGTGGGCCCAGGCGCTCAGGATGATGTCCAGCATCATCGGTATGACCGGCGCGTCGGCAAAGCTCATCTTAGTCAGCACCATGCCTAGGAACATGGCTGAATAGTTGTGGCCAAACTGCCCGGCCTGAAAGCCCGAGATCGCCACTTCGTGCAGCCCCGTAGTCTGGTAACCGCCCAGGATGTGCCACAGGTCATGACACTGCAGGATGCGGGCATTGAGATAGTCCAGTGGTGGCGGCAGACCGGCCAAGCCCAAGGCCTCGCGGTCCAGCACTTCTAGGTCAAAGCCGTTGTCGACGATCAGGCTGTGGAACGCAGCTCCCAACGACCCCCTCGGGGCAAGGGCTAGCGCCTCCAGCGTGAACCGCTCCGGGAACCCGTTGACTGCCGCTTGCGCAACGCCGGGATAGTCCAAAGCTGCCGCCACGGCGAGCTCACGAAACCCAGGACCCAAACCTCCGGCCAGCGCCGCAGTTCTCTGGGTGACGCCCAGCGGATCGGGCCCGGCTCCCGGCGGTGCCAGCACCATCTCCCAAAACGGTCCCCAGAACCCAGGCGGGATTGGCGTCGGCGCAAGCGCACAGGAAATCGGCGCGGCGTTGGGGGCAGAACCCAGCCAACCCAAAGCCGAAGCATCATAGATCTGCACCAATCGTCCGGGAGCCGCCGCTGCGCCGTGCATCCACAGTGCCGCTAAGTCCCGCACCGCGCCGGTTTCGCCACCCCGGATCGCCGCGGCCACCCGCGCGACCTCTGCGGCATCGGCCCCCTCGCGGGCCAGGGCTTCAAAGCGGTCTTGGTCAGCCATGGCTAGTGCTTGCCCCGATCACGCCCAAAATTGGG
>JANPNB010000145.1:0-1789 GCA_031427275.1 Alphaproteobacteria bacterium
TTCGTAGTAGCTGCGACCGGAGGCATCGGCGAACACGCGGGGTGGATCGGTGAAATAGGTCTCCGAACCGATTTCTTCTGGACCCTCTTCCTCAAGGATCATGCTGTTTAACCAATCCCCAAGGGTCATGCCCGAGCGACGGGCAAGGTCCTTTGCGACCTCCCGGGCCTTTGGGTCGATCCCCTTGACACTCCATGGCGCGCCCGACGTCATACGAATCGCTCTCCCCGGGTCCTAGGGTAGAACGCTACCTACCGATCCTTGGGGTGTAAACGCTATGATGACGCAAGATGTAGCGTTTTTGCGGATTGCCTGTGGACGAACCGCTTGGCCGACAGTCAACGACTCTGACACTTTGCCGCAAGTCGATCGGTGAGGTAGGTCACGAGGATGACTACCCCGGTTACGCTCGCCCTGATCGTTGTCGCCCTAACTTGCGGCCTATTTTGCGGTTGGCGGGGCTCTCGCCCGCCAGATCTGAAGCGGGGACCGCGAATGATTCCTTGGCGACCCTTGATGGTCGCGTCAGCGGTCGGGCTCCTGGTCCTGCTGGTCCACTTGGTGAACCTGATGGGTGTCACCACGGGGCGTTAGAACCGGGCTCAATTCATTGGTAAGTGGCGTTGTCTCTTCATGCCGCCGAGGGCGCTTGGCCAATCCCGCCACCCCGCCAGACGACAGAAGGCCTACATCGGCCAACAATATCGGTATTGCCCACTTGTACGGTGACGCGACATAGATCGGCCGCCAATTAGGGTCGTACTTATCCTTGAACTTCCGAACACCCTGAAAATTGTAGATATCTTCGCCGCGATCAAAAAATAGTCGTCCGACACGCGACATCATCGGGGCCAGAGGACGATCCTCAAGGCCAGCCAGCGGAGCCATTCCAAAATCAAAGGCTTGATAGCTATTTGACCGGCCCCATTCGATCAGCTCAACAAAGAGGTAATCCATGATATTTTTCGGCGCATCGTCGGAGTATCGCATCAAATCCATTGAGAAGGCGGTACGTTCAGCGGTGGTCCAAAGATTGGCAAAGGCCACGACCCGCCCGCCAAACCGGACGACCGCGACCGGAAACTCACGAATGTATGCGGCGTGAAATCCGCCCATGGAGAAGCCCTTTTCCCCACCAGCATGATGATCAAGCCAATTGGTGGACACGGCTGATAGTTCGGCGAGGTGGTCGTTAACTTCGTAGGATTGTAAGACCTGAAAGGAGGCCCCCTCCTCGCCCGCCTTACGCCATGCGCGCCGCAGGTTGCCGCGGCGCCGGCCTTCGATCTGGAAACTCTCAAGAGGCACGGCGGCACTCTCGCCAACTTTCTGAATCGAGAACCCCAGTTCGATGACATCTGGCAGTTCGTCGGCACCGATCGCATAAATGCCGGCGCGCGCAGCATGAGCGTCAGCTAGCTCACGGAACCGCCACAGCAGGTCCAGCCGCTCGTCCGGGCGACCCACGGGGGCACCGTAGGCGATCCATGAACGCCCTCGAACGCCGAACATCAGGAAGCTTTCTCCCGAGGCAGAGAAGAGAAATCGCTTGTCACCCAATAAGGCCAGGTTGGCACTAGGGTCGGCGGTTTTCGCCGTCGCCAAGATCGCCCGTACTTTTTGAAAGTCAGGGTCAGACTCTCCTACCACTTTTGGCGTGGCAGCCGTTGCCACCAAACGCCACGCGCCAAAGGCAAACAACGCCAATGCAGCACCCGCCCAGGCGCGGATCGAGCGGGCTACATCGCCGTCGATCATAGTTTTCCACAGGGGTTGGTCTGCATAGCTG
>JANPNB010000146.1:0-1559 GCA_031427275.1 Alphaproteobacteria bacterium
GTTCATGTTGAACAGTCCCTTGGAGAACCGCCGCGCCATCCGCTCGGCCTGCTCGGCCTCGAACACCTCGCGCGCCTTCTCGACCAAGGCGACAATGTCGCCCATGCCAAGGATGCGGCCTGCCACACGCTCGGCCTCAAAAGTCTCCAGCGCGTCCATCTTCTCGCCCAGACCGACGAAGCGGATCGGCTTGCCGGTCACCGCCCGCATCGACAAAGCCGCGCCACCGCGCCCGTCGCCATCCATCCGGGTCAGCACAACCCCGGTGATCCCGACCTTGCCATCAAACTCGGACGCCACATTGACCGCGTCCTGCCCGGTCAGCCCGTCCACCACCAGCAACACTTCGCGCGGCTGGGCGATGTCGCGCACCGCCTGAACCTCGGCCATCAGCACTTCGTCGATATGCAACCGGCCTGCGGTATCCAGAAACAGCACGTCATAGCCGCCCATCGCCGCCTGGGTCTTGGCCCGCCGCGCGATCTGCACCGCCGTCTCGCCCTTGACGATCGGCAGGCAATCCACGCCGACCTGCGCCGCCAGAATCTGCAACTGCTCCATCGCCGCCGGCCGTTTGGTGTCCAGTGACGCCAGCAACACCCGCTTGCCATTGCGCTCCTTCAACCTTTTGGCCAGCTTGGCCGTCGTCGTCGTCTTGCCCGACCCCTGCAAGCCCACCATCAGAATCGCCGACGGCGGGTTGTCGATCTTCAAAGCCTCGGGTTCGTCATCCCCCGCCAGCACCCGCACCAGTTCGTCATGGACGATCTTGACGACCTGCTGCCCCGGCGTCACCGACTTGGTCACCGCCTGCCCGGTCGCCCGGGCCTTGACCGCCTTCACGAAATCCCGCGCCACCGCCAGCGATACATCGGCCTCCAGCAGCGCCGTCCGCACCTCGCGCAGCGCCGCATCGACATCGGCCTCGGACAAGGCACCCTGCTTGGTCAGGCGGTCAAAGACGCCGCCAAGGCGGTCTGACAGGCTTTCGAACATGGCGCTCTCCTGGATCATAACCCCGAACGGGGCGCGGGCGGGGTTCCCCAGGACCAATGCCGAACGGCACCTGCGGGCGCAACGCGCTGACAGATGGCGATCCCGGCAAGCCTGCGGGACCGGAAGCATGCGGCTTCCGGGGAATTGAGGGCGCGAATACGCCCGCGCCCGGCCAGAGTCAAGTCCGGGGCGGCCCTTGGCAGGGGAATCGCTTGAAGCTCATTTCCCCGCCTTGGTTATGATTGTTTTCAGGTAATCCTGATCCCACCCTGCGGCTTTTCGTTTGGACTTTAGGCTGTCCTTGCCTGGGGCTGCCCGGATCAGGTTCATCGCCATGTGTTTGATCGTGGCCATGTTTTTCGGCCCCTCTTCGGTTCCCAGGCGCATCAGGTCGTCGTGGATCGACGCGGGAAAAAGCCTCCGGGGAGGGTTTTTCCAAGGAGGCACCGCCAGAACCCGGTGCAGGCGGTTCTCGATGCCCGCCACTCCAACGTAAATTGGGGCGCGGACGGCGCGGGCAAGGGGGGCTGGGTCAAGGGCGAGGGACGACAGGAAGTAGCGCC
>JANPNB010000147.1:0-4955 GCA_031427275.1 Alphaproteobacteria bacterium
TTGGCGCGCAGCGATGCGCGAGCCGCCTGCGTCTATGGCCGGATCGCCCTGGAGACCATGCTGGATTGGCTCTATCGCCATGAGCAGAGCCTGCGCACGCCCTATGAGACCACGCTGGCCGCGCGCATCCATGAGCCGACCTTTCAGAAATTGGCCGGCCCGGCCCTGGTGGCCAAGGCCCGCGTCATCAAAGACCTGGGCAACCGCGCGGCTCATGAAACCAAGGCGGTGCCCGCTGGCGATGGGGTGGCGGTGGCGCGGGAGCTGTTCCACCTCAGTTGGTGGTTGGTTCATACCTATGGACGGGGGGCGAAACCGGCGGCTAGTCTGAGCTTTGCGGCCGATGCCCTGCCGGTGAATACCGCTGTCCCGGCAGAGCGGCTTGAGCAACTGAACGCTGCCGCTGCACGGTTCGTCGAGGCAGTGAAGGCTCGTGAGGCCGCTGAGGCCGCACGGCGCGCGAGTGACGCGGCGCGCGTAGAATTGGAAGCTGAACTTGCCGCACTGCGCACCGAGTTCGCCGCCGTTAGGGCCGCCAATACGGCCACACCTGACCGACACGACTATAGCGAAGCGCAGACCCGCGACACCTTCATCGACCTGTTGCTCAGCGAGGCGGGGTGGAACCTCAGCCGCGTGGGCCATGACACTGAATATCCGGTCATTGGCATGCCCAACAACAGCGGCGAAGGCTTTATCGACTATGTGCTGTGGGGCGATGACGGCAAACCGCTGGGCTTGGTTGAGGCTAAGCGCACGCGCAAGGACGCCCGGGTCGGCCAGCAGCAGGCCAAGCTCTATGCCGACAGCCTGGAGACTAAGTTCGGCCAGCGACCGGTGATCTTTTACACCAACGGCTATGAGCATTGGATTTGGGATGACCAGCGTTATCCGCCGCGTCCGATCCAGGGGTTTCTGACCAAGGACGAGTTGGAACTGATCATCCGGCGGCGGCAAACTCTGAAGACGCTGTCGAGTGCCGAGATCGACTCGACCATTGTCGAGCGGTTCTATCAGACCCGCGCCATCCGCCGGGTGACCGAAGCCTTCGAGACCGACCACCTGCGCCGCGCCCTCTTGGTCATGGCCACGGGGTCGGGCAAGACCCGCACGGTCATCGCGTTGAGCGACCTGTTGATGAAGGCCAATTGGGCCAGGCGGATATTGTTCCTGGCCGACCGTGTGGCGCTGGTGAACCAGGCGGTTGGGGCGTTCAAGAAGTTCCTGCCTTCAGCCTCGCCAGTGAACCTGATTACCGACAGGGCGGCGACGGGTAGGGTCTATGTCTCGACCTACCCTACCATGATGGGTCTGATCGACGAGACCAAGGACGGCATGCGCCGGTTCGGCCCCGGCTATTTCGACCTGATCGTGATCGACGAGGCGCACCGCTCAGTTTATCAAAAATATGGTGCCATCTTCGACTACTTCGACAGTCTGTTGGTCGGGTTGACGGCCACGCCGAAGGACGAGATCGACCGCGACACTTACAGGCTATTTGATCTGCAGCGCGGTGTGCCCACCGATGCCTATGGCCTAGATGAGGCGGTGGCCGACAAGTTCCTGGTGCCGCCGAGGGCGGTGTCTGTGCCACTGAAATTTCAGCGTGACGGCATTGTCTATGACGACCTTTCCGAAGACGAGAAGGAGGAGTGGGACGCCCTGGAATGGGACGAGGACGGCAACATTCCCAAGGTGGTCGAGCCCGCAGCCGTCAATAAGTGGCTATTCAACACTGACACGGTGGACAAGGTGTTGGAGCACCTGATGGTCAACGGCCAGAAGGTGGCCGACGGTGACCGGTTGGGCAAGACCATCATCTTCGCCAAGAACAAAGACCATGCGCGGTTCATCGCCGAGCGGTTTGACCGGGCCTATCCCAGCCATGCCGGAGCGTTCGCCAAGGTGATTGTCTCTGGCGAGCCCTATGCGCAATCGCTGCTGGACGATTTCTCACAACCCGAGAAGGGCCCGCATGTCGCGATCTCGGTGGACATGTTGGACACCGGGATTGACGTGCCTGACGTGGTCAATCTGGTGTTTTTCAAGATCATTCGTTCAAAGACCAAGTTTTGGCAGATGCTGGGACGCGGGACACGGTTGCGGCCTGATCTGTTCGGTCCGGGTCGCGACAAAGCGTTCTTCACGGTCTTTGACTTTTGCCAGAACTTTGAATTCTTCAATCAGAATCCCGAGGCCGCCGAGGGGACCGTCGGACCATCTCTGAGCGCGCGACTGTTTGCCAGCCGCGTCGCGTTAATCGCCTGTTTGGACGAAACCTTGGGGGACGGACTATTCGATAGTCCCGTCGAATTCGACGACGATGAAGCCGACGACTATCGCACTATGATCGGCTTGAGGGCGTCTTTGGCAAGGCACCTCCGGGACGAGGTCAGCGGTATGACCGTCGAGAACTTCTTGGTTCGCCCCCGTCGGCGACTTGTTGAGAAGTTTAGTCGGAGTGATGCCTGGTTCAGGCTGAGCTTAGATGATCAAACTGAGCTGGTTGGCGGATTGTCGTCTCTGCCTAGCGGGGTCAGCGATGACGATTTGGCGGCGAAGCAATTTGATGCCTTGGTGTTGCGCGCTCAGCTCGCGATCATGCGGATCGAGCCGAGCTTCAAGGGATTACGCAATAAAATCGTCGAGATCGCCACATTGCTGGAGGACAAATCCAACATTCCAATGGTGGCGCGGGAATTGGCGCTCATTCAAGAGATCCAAAGCGACGAATATTGGCAAGACGTCACCGCCTCGATGCTGGAAACCGTGCGTCGTCGATTGCGCAGTCTGATCAAATTGATCGACGGCAAGAGCCGCGCGATCGTCTACACCGACTTCGAGGATGAAATTGGTGCGGGGGCCGAGATCGAGGTTCGCGGCGTGGCGGTCGGCACCGACATGGAGCGCTTTCGTGCCAAGGCGCGCTACTTCCTGCGCGACCATGAAAACCACATCGCTGTCGCTAAGCTGCGTCGCAATGAACCGCTGACCTCAACAGACCTTTCCGAACTGGAACGGATATTTCTCGATGCGGGGGTGGCGGACGGCGACGATCTGGACCGCGTGAGAACGCAGGGCGGCCTGGGTTTATTTGTGCGGTCGCTGGTCGGATTGGATCGTGAGGCCGCGAAGAACGCCTTCTCAGGTTTCATCACCGATCGGGTTCTGAAGGCCAACCAAATTGAATTCCTGAACACGATCATCGACCACCTCACCGAGCGGGGGCAGATGGAACCGGGCCTGCTCTATGAGAGTCCCTTCACCGACTTCAATCCACTGGGGGTGGCAGGCATATTCAGTCTGGCCGATGTTAACGCGGTGATTTCGATCCTGGATGATGTCCGCAGCAGGGCCGTGGGATAGCCCTATTGTCCCCGAAATAGGCCTTAAGCGGCTTCTTCTTCTTCGGGCTCGGCGACGGCGACAACCACCGGGGCTTTGAGCAGGTATTTGTTGAGCATCACCACGGCGGCGTCGCGGTCGATGCGTTCGATGGCGGCGACTTCGCGGGCCATGCGGTCCACGGCGCTCTCATAGAGTTGGCGCTCGGAATAGGATTGTTCCGGCTGGTTTTCGGCGCGGTGCAGGTCGCGTACCACTTCGGCGATGCAGATCAGGTCGCCAGAATTGATCTTGGCCTCATATTCCTGGGCGCGGCGTGACCACATGGTGCGCTTGACCCGGGCGCGGCCCTTGAGCGTGTTCAGCGCCTGGGCGACTACGGTGCCGGCGGCCAGCGAGCGCAGACCGGCGGTCTTGGCCTTGGCGGTGGGCACGCGCAGGGTCATTTTCTCATGGTCGAAGGTGATGACATAGACTTCCAGCTCGTAGCCGGCGATCATTTTGGTCTCCACGCCCTGAACCTTGCCCACGCCGTGGGCCGGATAGACGACGCTGTCGCCGACGACGAATTCCAAAACGGTCTTGGTCATGATCTCAAATCCCTTCGACAATGTCCGGTCGTGCAGTGGCGGGGTGACGGCAGTGCAAAAAAGGCCGTGTCCCGCCGCGCGTCTTTCGCGGGGGCCAGGCCAAATTCAAACTGCGGATTAGACGTTCAAAAACACCCTTGGCCGGGACCGGCTCTTCTAAAACAAAACGACTCAGCGCGCGGTTCGCATTGGCTGGTTCGTCTATGACATTAACACAAAATTCAGCCGAATGAAAGGCTTGCGCCCGGGGGTTGTGGCTAGGACCCGCGGCCGGGTTTCTCGCTGAAGTATTTCTCGAACTTGCCGGTTTCGCGTTCAAAGTCCTCAGCGTCGGCGGGCGCGGTGCCCTTGACGGTGATGTTGGGCCAGATCTTGGCATAGCCGGTGTTGATCTTCAGCCACTTGGAGTCCGGGTCGTCTTCGGTGTCGGGCTTGATGGCGTCGACCGGGCATTCGGGTTCGCAGACGCCGCAGTCGATGCATTCGTCAGGGTGGATGACCAGGAAGTTCTCGCCCTCATAGAAGCAGTCGACGGGGCAGACCTCGACGCAGTCCATGAACTTACATTTTATGCAGGCGTCCATGACGATGTAGGTCATCGCGGGCTCCAAGTCTGGCGATCATCCGGGCGCGGGTTTTCGGGGGCTGGGGCCCCGTTGTCAATGCGCGCGGGCCGCAACTTATCTGTAAGCCTCGATAGGGCGCGTCATTTCGCGGGCGTCAGGGTGATGACCCGCTCGGTGACGGCCTCAACGGCGGCGCGGGAATAGCTGAGCGGCACGTACTGGCCGGTGACCCATAGCGGGAACAGGTCGGCGAAGTGCGGGCTTTGTGGATCGCCCGACTGGCCCGGCGTGTTGATCGTGCGACTGGCATCCCAATTGCCAACATCCAGCACCATGCGGAACGACGCCCCGGCGATGACGCGGAAGTCGTCAGGTCGCCACGTCGCGGCCATTGGCGAATTGGCGGTGCCGCCCATGGGGCTGGGGCCGATCTTCATCGCCGCGCGTTGGGTGG
>JANPNB010000148.1:0-1908 GCA_031427275.1 Alphaproteobacteria bacterium
TCGCCCCGGCATGATCCAGATACGAGATGTTGGGGCTTTCTTTGGCACCCGACAGCCCGCCATCGGCCCCCACATCGACTTTGCACAGCGAGGTGAAGATATCGCCGCCCGGCCCCTTTTCCGACGTGCCCGAAGCGATCAGAATCTGGTCGCGCACCATGCGGCGCTGGAAATCGTCAAAGAACGCCCCCCGCCCGTGGCGCACGACCGACAGGGCTTGGCTCATGTGCATGGCATAGATCAGCCCGACCGACCCCGACTGCCGCGCGATGCGTTCGGTGATGCGCGCTGTCTCGGCAAGGCCCAGACCCGGCCCGCCATACGCCGGGCCGACGACGACCGACAGCAGCCCGTCGGCCCGGGCCTGCGCCAGCAGCGCGTCTGCATGGGCCTTGTCATCGCCCGGGATGCGCTTGCGCCCGACCCGGGCGGCGAGCGTGACGGCCTTGTCCAGATAGCTGCGGGCAACCTCGCCCTGATCGGCATCCTCGGTCATTGCATCCTCCGCCTGTTGCATTCGTTCATCGCGCCAGACCCACGGCCATGCCAATCAGCCGGAAGGCAGCGCCTATTGGTGCCCGCCCGTAAAGCACCGTGAAGCTGCCACCAAGCGCCACATAGCTCAGCGTCATCGCCCACCCCGCCACTGCCCCCGAGCGCGTCTTGAACAGCCCGATCTTGCGCTTCTTGACCTGCTGGCCCCAGTACATCAGCCAGGCTAACCCCAGCCCGTGCCATAGCCCCCACATCAGCCAGTGAGGCCCCGCAGAATGCCACAGCCCCATTACCACAAAGGTGGCGATAACAGCGGCATAGGGGTTCCGCGTCAGCCCGATCATCGACATGTAGATGTAGGCGCGGCACCAGTTGGCCAGCGTCATGTGCCAGCCCTGCCAGAACATCTGCAGGTTCGTGGCCAGGAACGGCAGGTTGAAGTTCTCCATGATCCTCAGCCCGAACAGTCGCGACGAGCCGATGGCGATGTCGGTGTAACCCGAGAAGTCGAAGTAGACATAGGCCAGCGTCAGGAACAGTGCCGCCCAGACCGTTGCCGCCGGGGCGGTCGTCTCGGCAAGCGCCAGCCCGACGACGCCCGACCTGCCGGTCACCAGGTCGATCAGTTCCAGCGTGATCCAGCCCAGCACGAATTTCTTCACCAACCCCTGCGAAATCCGCAGCACGCCTTCCTGGACAAAGCGGGTCTCAAACCGTTGAGTTTGGCGTTCACGCAGGAAATGCTCGAACCGCTCGATCGGACCTGCGGTAAAGATTGGGGCCAGAAAAAGCCAGGCGGCGAAATCCGCGATCCCGTGGGCGGGGAAGTTACCCCGGCGCATCTCGATGGCATAATGGAACAGCTTGAAGCTGTAATAGCTGACCCCAAGCGGGATCAGCACCGCCTGAACCCCGCTCGCCGACAGGATATGCCCGATGGACGGCAGGTACTTGGCCCAAAGGGGTCGGGATCGGCGCAGAGGGCGTCGGCAAGGGGCTGGATTTCGTCACACTTGCCGCAGCGATAGTTCGACCACAGTGGCATTTCCGGAGCAGGCGCAAACTCCAACTGATACAAATCTGCTTTAGATTTTAATGTTTGAAATTAGCATCTTGCAGCTAAACACCAAAATGTTGGCAGTCGTCAGCCTTGGACAATAACGGCCCTGAGAGAGCACTCCGGAACCTCTTGGCCTCGGTGCCAGTGTTCAGCCCATTCCACATAACCCTCGAAAACAACGAGAATTTCTTGGCAAAGCCTGTGAAACAGAAACTTTTCTGGAGGGCAATTGGCGGTGCTGTCAGACAAATGCGAACCAGTCTCCAATACCCCTACCCCACCGCAGTCTCAGGCCGCCAAAAGGCCGCGCCACTCGGCGAGAGCGGCGGCACGGGCCAGCTTGTAGTGGTCTC